>JAFMDF010000549.1 GCA_017857395.1 Bacteroidota bacterium
CTACTGACTCAAAACAAAAAGGACTTTGTAAAGATTAAGTCCTTAACTGTTTTATCCATAGAAGATTTGCGTTCCTAAAAACTATTTTTTCAAATGCACCTCCAAATGTACTTCAAATTCTGTTGGCATCTCTTCAATAATTAGTTCATATTGTTTGGGATATAAGGCAGCTAGTCGTTTTCTAGTATTGCTTAGTCCTATTCCATTACTACTTTTTGCCTCTTTTTGATGGATTATGGTATTGACTAATTCCATCCTCAAACAATTATCATGAATCGTTATATCTAATTTTAAAAAGGTTTGCTCAGTTGTACTAATGCCATATTTAAAAGCATTTTCAATAAAAGGAATTAATAATAATGGGGCAATTTGATACTTATCAAGATTTCCTTGTAAAAGGTTAATCCGCAATTCATTATTCGAAGTAATCCGCAATTCCTGTAATTCGATGTATTTTTTAATGTAGTCAATTTCTTTGTTTAAGGAGATATATTCTTTTTGTGCATCATTTAGATTATAACGCATCAACGTCCCTAATTTGGCGATGCCATCCGCTGTTTTTTGACTTTCTTCTTCGATGCCTAAAGCATATAAAGCATTCAACGTATTGAATAAAAAATGGGGATTGACTTGTTGTTTTAAGGCATTTAATTCGCTGGCGGATTTTTCTTTTTCTAGGGTAATGATGTCATTTTTTTGTTTCCACCATTGGTAAACTAAAATAATGGGAATACTGTAAAACATACTTGCCCATACCGTTTCTGTTGGAAAATAATAAAAACTAGTCGTTCTTTCCCCTTTGGGAATCCACATAGATGCAGGAGCGTGATAAGTATTAAAGTGGACATATTTATAGAAAAATGCAGCTATAGGAAAAAACAACATAGCAAGTCCACCAAAAGCTAGTAAATAATAAAAAATGCCTTTATGTTTGAATACTTGCTCGATTAATAGATAATGATTTAACCAATAAAAAGCATAGCAACTAAAAATGACGGCGAACCATTTACTGAAAGCTATAATAATAACTGATAAATTTTCCTCTAAAGTAGTTGCATAAGCCCAATATAATGCAACTAATAACACCAACGATAATAGTATTTTTTCTATGTTCAATTGCTTAAACAATTCCCTTATCTTTAATTTACCGATTAAAAAATCATTAAAATGGATAATTAATTCTACTATTAATAAAGCCATTCCAAAAATAACTGGCGTATCTACTTGCGTTCGTAAAGCGGGAAAGAATTCATCTATATTAAAATGAAGCATCAAGATAGCATGGATAATAAAACAGTAGAGCCAAAGTCCATTGAAGCGCCATTTGTTTAATAATTTTTTTAAAAGTTGTCTAAAAAAACTAAATAATAGCACCGGTAAAAACAACAAACAGGCTGAACCTATGAATTGGGCATATAACTGCCATTTTTCTATTTCTAAATAAACGAGCGTTTCAAAAGTATCTGGATTCCGAAGCGTTAAAATCCGAATATAACTAACAAATACAATGGCAGTCAAAAACAACCAAGTTGTATTCGTTACTAAAAAATGACCTATTTTATTAGTAATTGCTCGCATAATTGATTGGTATGATGTGAGGTAATGAGTTACATAAGGTAATGAGACCATGAGGTTGCATTATACTGCGTCTCATTACCTTTATTATCCACTCATTAACTCCTACTCTTTAAATATACTATTCTACCGAAAAATCCGCCAAAATAAAATCCAGCCCAAACTCATCCTGTCCAATATCCATCGTTTCTAATTTAATAGAAGGGTCACACCATTTTAATTTACTTTCCACATTTCCTCTAATGGTAAAGGTCATATAATCTGCTACAAATTCACAAGGTTTTGGTGCTTGCCCTGCACTTCCTTCTACCACTTCTAGATTACCTGTTCTAATAATCGTTTCTGCTGCACCGTCCTTTAAAGTGATGGTTTCTTCGATAGTTCCTCTAACATCATTTTGTGTTTTATAAGCAATCGTTAAATCTTCTCCTGTTGAGTTTCTAACATATACAGTATAGCTTGTTGCCATATCGCAACTAAACAAACAAAGGGTCATTAAAAATAATAGTACATTTTTCATAATTCGGGTTTTAATTTTTAAAAGATACCACAAGTATAAGCGCATCAAGCCTTTTATAAAAATGGATGTGGTGAACTGCTCCTATTTTGTGACGAACTTGCTTTAATATGTGTAAGTAATACTGCCAACTGATTACTGAAAACTGCCAACTGATTTCCTACTTGGTTCGTCGAGATTCCTTCTTGGATAATCGACAAAAGTTGTTTTCAGAGCAAAAGGAGGGTATATTTGAAGTGTTGATTAAGTAATTGTTTAACAGTTATTTATAAGACATAAACAGCCTCAACGGATAATCGTATTCGTTTCGTTGGCAGTTTTAAAAAGGCGAATGCGGCAGTTGTTTAATTGCCGCTTTGCCTACTGAAAAAATAAAGCGAATTATTAATTCGCATCAAATATAATAGCGGAGTAACATCCGCTTTACCAAACAAACAGCCTCAACGGATTCCCCTATTCGTTTCGTAGGCAGTTTTGAGGAGGGCAAAAGTGGCAGTTAATTAATTGCCGTTTTGCCTACCAAAGAAATAAAATAACCAAATGAAATTATTTACCAATCAAAAAATCATAAAAACCGATTTAGGGAAATTGACCTTAGCTGATGCTTTAGGAAAACTAGAGCAAGAAGATTTTTGCTTCTAGGCAAATTGGAGAGAGTATGAATCAAAAGAAAGAGATTCAACTTACTAATTCTAATGGGAAAATAGCTTAGTTAGCTTAATAAAAAAAGTGAGGCATTCTTAAAATGCCTTGCTTTTTATAAGGTGAGGATTAAGGCATAAATAATTTCTTTTTTACAGAGCTGTCTGATTTTAATTCTTTGAATAAATCCTCCGTTGTCTGTTCGCTAGTATCTAGAAAATCGACAACTGACAACTGTTTATAATTATGGCTTTCCACCCGATAAATGCCGTACCAAATACCGCTTTGCCACAGGCAATAAAGTCTCATCCACAGGAAAAGCCAACTTCGTTTCAATCGAATAAACCGCAGGTAAGGTCAAGGTTTTTCGAGCTTTTAATAATTCCAGTTTAATACTCTCATAAGTCGTTACAAAACTGCGCGTCCATTCATTCACAAAGGTAGAACGCAAAGAACGGAAACGGTCATTCGTCCGCTGAAAAATACTCATTTTGTAATTATATACCTTAATCGACCGACTACCATCCGATAGAAAGAAATACCCTTCTTCTTGATGATGTGGTAAAATACCGACGGGCGAAATAGACAAACTATTTTCTACATAATCATAAAATTCCGTCCCATTACTAACTGCGCCTTTCATCTCCGACATCGCATATTGCACAATGTCTTCAATCTCCTGCATCAAGCGGGTATCGTCAACCATTTCCTCATAAATCAAATGGAGTTTTTTTAGCTGAATCCCTGTTAATTTTTTAGGAAACTGACTTTTGACCAATTGCTTATTGTCTTTAAAACTTTGCAAATTTCTAAAATGAAAAATCAAATCTGCCAATTGCGGATATAATTGATTTTCATTAAAGGCTCGATTAATCCGCTGCAAGTAAGCTAATAAAGTGTATTTCTTCGATTCAAAATCAATATTTCCTTCGATGAACCAGGTTTCTGATAAAAAATTCATAGTATTTATTGTTGTATGGTTTTATTGTTAAATTGTCAGAAGCGTTAACCATATAACAATTTAACAATAAAACAATTTTTGTTTATATAATATGCTATTTATTACATAATAACGCTAGGTTCGTTTAAAATTTGATAAGAAAATAGAATTAAGCTGTGCTA
>JAFMDF010000176.1 GCA_017857395.1 Bacteroidota bacterium
TTTTTGCTTTCTTTAGCCTTCAACTTATTTACAACGTTAGAAGGGTAGCCTTAGAGATGAATTTCCGATTGATTTATAACGAGTTGCGGGTTTAAAAGGTAGTTTGGTTTAAAATTTACGATAATATTTGACTCTGGATTTTTGTTCAAGAATCAAACAAATATCGTTTCCCAACCCGCAACTCGTAACTCGCAACCCCCTATTCCAACGGACAATCCAAACATTTACACTTAAAAAACTGGGATTGAAAATTTGCCAAACGGCGAGAATCAATATTTTTTTTAATACACCAACAACCGCCAGGTTTATCAAAGCAAACTAATGGCTTTTTACAACGATTACAAGAAGGTGCAAAGTCATCGCCTAATTCAACCATAGCACAGCCTACTTCTCCACCTAAAGGCGGGTTTTCTTTTCTAATCCGTACTGTTACAGAATCTAAACGATCAAAAGCTTTTTTGATACGAACCATAATTCTAGCAGCTACCGTTTCAATTAATTTAGTGGGTTTTCTCATAGCTGCTTTGCAAATAAAATGCACCGTTTCATAATTAACCGTGCCCGTCAAATCATCTTGAAAAACAGCCCTAGGTAATCCTGTTTCGATATACACATCTACGGTGTAATAACCGCCAGTTTTTCGTTCTTCATTATAAAACCCATGATATGCGTGAAAGCGCATGCCTTCTAATGCTATTTTTGCCATTTTCTTAAGTTTTCAACAACCCAAGATTTGCTGTCCACGATAGCTATCGGGATAGTAAATCTAAAATTCACTTTTTCGTTAAAGAAAGATTTACTAAATCTGCTAGATTTAGCAAATCAGGAATACCATTATTCCAATTCTGCCACCTTTTCTAATATCCATTTTTTCCCAGCCAAAGCTTTACATTTAGCTATTTGATTCCGAATTTTATCTAATGCTTTTTTATCACCAGGAATCGTACCCGATAATTTTTTAACAAAGCGCAGCAAATTTAAATATTGCTGCTTAACCTCTCTTGAAATAATTTTATTTCGGCGAATATAAATCCTAAAACTGTCAATTAAAGAATCTAAAGGGTTGTATTCTTGTAATTCGTAGTAAGTTTTTAATAAAATCGATTTTCCGCCAAGCGCATAGACATGATTTTTATCTTCTACTTCTCTTAATTGTTCGATGACTTGATTGAATTTCTTTTGAGAAAAATAAACTTTTGCTAAGTTAAAAGTTAGCGCATTTTCCCGATGGGCTTTAGGAAGGTAACTGGTATAGGTTTGGATAAAATTTTCGACCCAGTCATAAGCTTTTACATGAAGCCCTACAGTAGTTATGTTTTTATAATTTTGAGGAGAAATAGTCCCGTCTTTCAGAATGATTTTTTCCTTTAATAGTGTTTGGAAAATTTCAAATAATTGAATAAAATAATCTGTTTTGCCTTCATTTACCTTTACAATACAGTAATTTTTTAAATGAATATAGAATGTGTCTAATTCTTGTAAGGTAAAATGAATTCTATTACTTTCTAAATGTTCCTTTAGGTGAAGAAAATAAACGGTTTCTTCTGGTTCTAATAACATTTTTGCCACTAAGAAATAAGCTTTTACAAAAGGTTCTTTTATGAAAATAGAATTTTCTACATATTCTAAAAAAGAAGGAGGTAAAGAGATTTTTACATCAAAAGAAACACCTTCTTTATAGCCTATATAGTCACAATAATTTTCTAATTTTTTGATAATAAAAAAACATTCAAGATGATAATCGGCCTGTTCAAGGTTATTGAATAACTTAATTTTCGCTTGAACATTTTTGGGAAAATTGAACAAATTATAATTAACATCATAACTAGATAAATGATAATTAGCGTTCTTCAATTCATTTTTCTCTAAAGATTGTGTCAACTGATTGAAGGTACTGTCAAAATGTTTATTTAAAGATAATTGTCTTAAAGCTTTTAGTAAATTTAATTGCTCAGAAAAACCATCTTTTTTATAAGCATTATAAGAAAGAAAAGCGTAAACTAATTTGATTAAATCGGAAGAAAGTCGCCTTAAACGCACATCATTATAGCTCTTTTTACCAAAAATATGTTGCCAAACAACTTCCTTTTTTAGAGGATTTGCCTTTTGTTCTTTTTCAGAACTCCTAAAATGTTGATCAAGAATGGCAAATAACTGTACTAGCTCTTGTTGTTCATTATGAAAAGGAGAAGCAATAAATTTCTTAAAACTATTAAGATCATGCTTAGAGAAGGTTTTTAACAGAGATAAAAGTTTGGAACTAATAAGCATAAATGAATAAATTATTATCTGTTAAAATGTCTAAAAATAGCAAAAAATAGGATAATGACAAATATTTGATTATCAGTATTTTAAGTCTAAAATAAAAATACTACTTTTAGGTACAAATGTAGCATATTGTTCTTTTTTTTAAAATAGAAGAAATGCATATTTGTAAAATACTTAGCAGGTTCTAGGAGAAATGATGAGATAATGGCAAAAATATTGTTTCCATTTTTCACTTTGCATGGCGATTTATTTTGCCCATAAAATAAAAAAAACGCTAATGTTTACAACCTTACATCGACTAAAAGTTTTTGTTCTTTTAATCACTTTAACTTGTTTTGGACAAATCCAAGCACAAGACTGCGACCAATTAGGGGTCGTTAGTAGAGGTTTTTTATTAGGTAAATTTAACTGTGACGTCTTAATTGTATCTGCCAATGGTGCAGTCATGTTTCAGCCTTCTAAATTATCGGAAGAACTAATCCCTGGTCAATTAATTCGATTTTCCTATACTTTATTGGACAGTACTGATTGTGATGATAATGTACCTCTCATTAATATTAATTGCATAGAATCTTTATTTGACCCGAATGGAGTCGCTGAAAACACTTGTAATTTTGATATTGAATCCGTGGCACTTGCGGATTCCAATAATTCTTTTCAATTAGAAGTATTTAATCAAACCGATTTTGGTGATTTTCATCCACAAACCGTGAATTGGTATGAATATGAGACAGGAAGAGTACTTGGAACAACGCCAACTATTATTTATACGCCAACTCCAACCAGTCCGCCTACGATTAATATTTGTGCTGATATTACGGTGACTATTCCAAATAGTGATTTATGTACTTCGACCATCTGTCATACGATTGTTCCTGAAACAATTTTTCCAGAAGAAACAAACTGTCAAGCTTTATTTATCTATCAACCCGAAGATCAATTAGCGGATAATGGGACCATCAATTTTTATAATTTATCTTACGGAGGTTATGACCAAATTGAATGGGATTTTGGGGACGGACAAAAAGACACTACCAATGATTTAACCCTAACACATATTTATAATACCCCAGGTTTATATGAAGTTTGTGTCACCGTTGAAAATCAACAAAATGGCTGCTTTTCGACCTTTTGTTTACCTGTCTTTACGGTAGGCGGGTCAGAAATATGTAATTTTAATGATTGTGTTTTTCCTGGAGATGCCAACAAAGATGACTTAGTGAATATCTTTGATGTCTTAAATTTAGGGATTGGTTTTGGTAAATTAGGAGAATCAAGACCAAATGCGGATATTAGCCCCATTTTGCAAGCGGCATTTGATTGGGGTTTTTCAACTTTCTTCGATTTAGATTTTAAGCATATTGATTGTGACGGAAATGGTTTAGTCAATGCCGAAGATTATGCTGCTATTAATCAAAATTATCAAAAAATAACCGAAAAGAAAGATTTTGAAATAGACGCTACTTTACCAGAAGTAAGCTTGGTTTTTCCTTCTAATTCTATTTTAATTAATCCTAATCAAACACAAATAAGTATTCCTGCGAATTTAGTGGTTGGTGCAAATGAGTTGCCAATTGACAATTTATATGGCATTGCTTTGGCAGTCAATTACGATCAATCTTTAATTAGTAATGTCGAAGCTGTTTATGATTCAACTTCTTTTATTGGTTCCCAAAATATTTTAGCTCGAAAAAAACTTTTAGCACCAGAAGGACAAGTTGCTTATGCGATAACTAAAACTGACCAAATCGGTGTTAATGGTTCAGGAAATATTGCTGAATTTGCACTTATTTTGGATTTAGATATTATTGAAGCTCGCTCAGAATCAGTGATAGAATTAGATATTATAGATTTAATCGTCGTTGATTCCTCAGGCAGAGAAATCCCTGTAACCGTATCAGATAGTGCGCCTGTAGTAACCGTTATTTTTGATGAGGATTCACTGGTTAGTACCCTAGAAGAATTGCCGACTCAACAATTTGATGTTTACCCCAATCCTGTTAAAGAATTATTAGTGGTTGACTTGGCAAAAGAAGTTGATTTAAAAGATGGACAAATAGAAATATTTAATACGCTAGGCCAAAAAGTTATTCATCAAACTTTATTTAGCCACCAAACAATTTTATCCGTTTCGACTTTAGAATCGGGTGTTTATTGGGTGAAAATATATACAACAGAGGGTGTTGGAATTAAGGAGATTGTAGTAGAATAATAATAGGCTATATTATAGAGCGTTTAGTGCTTCCAGAACTTGAAGTTCTGGAAGCACTTCTCAAACGATTTATTTTAGCATAAACACTAATACAAAAAATAAAAAAACTTACAAGCATTGAGAAACTAAATCCGTTGGGGCAAATCAAATTGCCCCCAACGGATTTAGTTTTTTTATGGGACTGTTCAGTTAACTGTGTTTGCACAAAATCTCAGGTTTGAAGATCAAAGGCTTAACTGCCTACTGCTACTGTTTACTGCCTACTATCTTGTTATAGATTTCAAACAACTCGATTCGTCACTTCCTGCCCACTAAAATATTCTACCAAGTTTTGAATAGCCTCGTCAAACATATCTGACCGAGCTTCACTAGTTGCTGTGCCAATATGCGGCGTTAAAATAACATTTTCCATAGTCAAGAGTGCTTCAGGAACGGTTGGTTCTTTAGCAAAAACGTCTAAAGCAGCACCCGCAATTTTTCCTTGTTGCAATACCTCAATTAATGCCGTTTCATCAAAAATTCCCCCTCTAGCCGTATTAACAATGAATGCTGATGGTTTTAGTAAAGCTAATTCTTTAGCGCCAATTAAGTGTCGAGTACTTGGAGATAAAGGAATATGTGGCGACAAAATATCCGCCTGTTGGAGTAATTCATTTAGGGATAAATAGGTTGCCTGATATTCCTTTTCGATAGTTGCACTCAAACGATTTCTTTGGTAATAAACGATATTCATCCCAAAAGCATTGGCTCTTTGAGCAACCGCTTTTCCAATTCTTCCCATGCCAATAATACCCAAAGTTTTGCCTTTTAAGGAAATGGAGGGTAATTGAGACATATACCAAGAATTTAGGGTTTTATTACGAATGGCTCGGTCACTGACGGCTATTCTTTGACAAAGACTGAGCATTAAACCCATGGCTAAATCTGCGGTCGGTGCTGTCACCGAATGCGGTGTATTGGCGACAATAATTCCCTGTGCTTTGGCAGCAGTAGCAGCAACTCTATCATACCCAACGCCATAATTACTAATGATTTTTAAGTTGGTAGCTTTTTTTAATAGAGGTGCATCCATCCCTTTTTTCATTGGCCCTAAAAAAAGTACACCTTCATAATCCGAGATTCGTTCCCCAACTTCTTCATACAAGTCTTTTTCTCCTGGAATACAATCAGCAGTAATATGTTGATTAATGGCGGCTAATCTTTTTGGAGGAAGCGGTAAAGTGATTAATACTTTTGTCATGTAGTAATTTTGTGGAAAGGATAATGGTTAATAGTTGCCATGTTGTGATGTTGTTTCATTAACATGGCAACATGGCAACATCGCAACGAGAATAAACCCACACAAAAATAGTAGTTTCGGTATAAACCCCTTAATTTTGTGCCTTAATAATCAACGATTATGAGTAGCATAGATATTCAGACCACCCAGAATGTAACGATTGCTTATGAGCTGGCGACACTCAAAGATCGTTTTTTGGCAGCGTTGATTGACGGTTTGATAACGATGATGCTTAGTTTAGGCATTATTTTTACGGCTTCTTGGATTGTGGGAGATGTATTTGGTGAGGATGGTTCTCTCTTGATGGTGGTGCGGTTTATTCCAATCATCACTTTTATGGGTTACCACTTAATTTCCGAAATTGTGGCGAACGGACAATCTTGGGGTAAAAAATTAATAGGTTTAAAAGTAGTTCGATTGGATGGGGCAGAAGCGGGTTTAAGTGATTTTTTATTGCGTGCTATTTTTCATATTGTGGATACCATTTTTTCATTAGGTATTTTAGCGGCAATGATGATTGCTTCTTCCCAAAGAAAACAGCGATTGGGAGATATGACAGCTAATACGACAGTCATTAAATTGACACCAGAAAAAGTAACTCGCTTAAACGATGTCTTAAAAATTAGCACTAAAGAAAATTATACGCCTGTTTATCAAGATATCAAACATTTTAAGGAAGCGGATATGCTTTTGGTAAAGCGGGCAATTTTGCGCTACAAAGAATATCCCAATTCAGCACATAAAGAAGCTTTACTATTATTGGCAGAAAAATTTAGGGAATTATTGGAATTAGAAGCAATGCCAAAAGATAAGATGAAATTTTTAGAAACAATTTTAAAAGATTATGTAGTCTTGACGAGGTGAGGCGGGTTGCCTGTTGCCTATTTACTCATAATTCATCACTTATAACTCATCACTAGAAAATACATGGGCAGAAATAGAAGAAAGCCATTTATAATAGAAAAGTTAGCCATTACTGATTTAGCAGATAAAGGAAAAGGCTTTGGTAAAGATGAAGAAGGACGTGCTATTTTTGTAGACGATGCTGCACCTGGCGATATAGTCGATGTATTAGCTAGACGGAAAAAGAAGTCTATTTTCATAGGCACCATTCAAAAATTTCATACACGGTCTGCTAGTCGAGTAACCCCTGTTTGTAGTCATTTTGACCTTTGCGGAGGCTGCAAATTACAACATGTTTCTTACGAACAGCAACTAGCTTTCAAAGAAAAAGATGTTCAAAATGTTATACAACGTATCGGTAAAGTAGCAGTCAAAGAAATGCTACCTATTATGCCTTGCAAACACCAGGAGTTTTATCGAAATAAACTAGAGTTTTCCTTTTCCAGCAAACGATGGTTAACTAGAGAAGAAATAGATAGTGGCATCCCGAATGAAGCACAAGTATTAGGCTTTCATCCTGCAGGTGCTTTTGATAAAGTAATTGATATTGATAAATGTTTTTTACAATATGAACCCTCTAATTTTATTAGAAATACGGTTAGAGATATTGCCATTGAACAGGGCTTGGCATTTTTTGATGCTCGTCAAAATATTGGTTTTTTAAGGCAATTAATGTTGCGGATTACGACCTTGGGCGAAATCATGTTGGTTTTATGTGTCCACAAAAATGACCAAGAAAAGATTCAAAGCATTTTAGACGAAATTATTAAAAGAATACCTGGGTTAACTTCTGTTTATTATTGTATTAATACCAAGACGAATGATTTTATGTATGATTTGGATATGGAATTATACCATGGACAATCGTATGTAGAAGACCGATTAGGAGATGTTACTTTCCAAATTGGTCCAAAATCATTTTTTCAAACCAATACTAAACAAGCAGAAGCACTATATCAAGTTATTGCCGATTTTGCCGATTTTGAAGGAACAGAAAATGTCTATGATTTATATACAGGAATTGGGAGTATCGCCCTTTTTATCGCTAAATATTGCAAACAAGTAGTCGGCATTGAAGAAATAGAATTAGCTATTAAGGATGCCAAAGAAAATGCGACTAGAAATAATATTGGTAATACGGCTTTTTATGCAGGTGATGTCAAAAATATTTTAACTCCTGAATTTGCTAAAAAGCATGGCAAACCAGATATTTTAATTACGGACCCACCGAGGTCAGGCATGCATCCAAAAGTAGTACAAATGCTTTTAGAATTGGAAGCACCCAAATTGATTTATGTAAGTTGTAAACCTTCTACGCAGGCGAGAGACTTTGAAGTTTTATCAGAGAAATATGAGGTGGTTAAATGTCAGCCTGTGGATATGTTTCCACATACACATCATATTGAGAATGTGGCTTTGTTGAAATTGAAATAAGTTAAATTTAGCCTAATTCTTTAATCGCTATTTTGACAAATAGAAAAATTAATAAAATAGATACTTTGAAAGCTAAACTCCAGAAAAAATTGGCGGATCAACCAGTAGCATCCAAATAAGTTATTTTCAGCATTCAGATGTAATATCTTTTTTTAGTACTCTACATCTGAATGCTAATTCCACACTACATACAAGGCATCTTCCCCACTCGTCGAGCATGACGTCCACCTTCAAATTCTGTGGTAACAAAAGTTTCCACCATTTTCAAGGCTTCATGTACACTAATAAATCGAACAGGCAGGCTAATCATATTGGCGTCATTATGTTGACGGGCCAAGGCGGCAATATCATTTTGCCAACATAAGGCAGCACGAACATTTTGGTGTTTATTGGCAGTAATGGTTACGCCATTTCCACTTCCGCATAACAAAACACCTAAATCTGCCTCTCCATTTTGCACGCTTTCTGCAGTAGGATGAACAAAATCAGGATAATCAACAGAATCAGGGGAATGAGTACCAAAATCAAGAACAGTAAAGCCTTTTTTATCTAATAAAGTAACTACTTCATCTTTATAAGGATATCCCGCATGGTCGCAGCCAATAGCAATTGTTTTAACTTTCATGTTTTAGTGATTGGTGATTGGTGATTGATGATTGGTCGAGCGAAACAAATCACTAGTTACCAATCACTAATCACCAACTACTTTTTCTTTAAAATATAAATTGGAGAAGTACTCCGAGATGGATTGACATAACTTACTAAAAGCGAGATCAAACCAATTAAACCGCCAAAGATAAGCGATAATTTACTAGATTGGTATTTTTCACTTAATAAGGAATTATAAAATGGATCGAGGGGCAATCTTTTTTGGTCAACTACCTTAAAACCATTTTTATCTGCTAGTTTGGCAACCGTTTTAGGCGAGAAATGCCAAAGATGGCGAGGAACATCATAAGCTGCCCAATATTTTCCATAGTGTTGCGCATCGTAGGATTTATGATTAGGGACGGCTATTAGCACTACACCATCATCTGCCAATTGGCGATGCATACTTTGCATATAACCATCCATATCGTGAAGGTGTTCCAAAACATGCCAAAGGGTAATAACATCCACTTTTTCTGTTAATTGACCTTCTAGGAAAGTGGGTGGAGGATTAACTTTTATATTAAAATTCTTTAGGGTGGCAGCTCTTGCATCTCCGTCAATCTCTACCCCGATTACCTTAAATCCATGTTGTTTCATGTGATTTAAGAAATAGCCTGTACCACTACCTATATCCAATAAACGTTTACCTGTCGTCAATTTTTGTATCAACTTGCTTTTTTTCTTGAGCATCAACTCTCGGGCAGTATGATACAATCGGTTGACTAGCCCTTCCTTTGTATCACTGTGTGAAATATAAACATCACTTTGATAGTAAGGAGCAATAGACGTAGGCGAAGGGGCATTTTGAGTAAAATGAAAGTCACAGGCTCCACAAGCATAAATCTCAAAACCATCTTTGGAGATAGAGTAATCGGTCGTCGCTAGCGTCAATTGAATATTTTTAGAACTACAAAGTGGGCAAGTAGTATATTTTATAACAGCCGATGAAGTAGTATTTTTAGTTTGTACCATGATGATGCATTAGAAGGAAGATAAGGAACGAGAAGAATAAGTATTTAGAATTTGTCAATCTATTTCCTTACCATTCCTGAAAAATTTACTTATATAAGAAGGAATAGTACTTGTTATTCGATAAGCAGAAAGTAAAGTTACATTTCCTTTTTTCGAGAGCGAATATTTTTTTTTAAAATAGAGTTCGGGAAGTAGCAAATAACTGTTTTTTACCCAGAAGAAACCTTAAAATGTCGATATTTACTGTTTTTTAAGAAGAATGATTTGATTACCAATTAGTTAACCTCCGCTTATTCTGGGACTTACAAATTTAATAGAACGCTTGTTTTAAAAATATTATTTGTCATATTTTTTGCATTATAAAATATTTTTTAATATTTTATATTTATTACATATAAAAGTTATATCTTTGTATTGATTCACTCGACAATAAGATCTTTCGTTTCTCATAGTATGGGTAGCCCTCAAGGGCTGCCTTTTACTTTCTACTCCTACTCAATTAACTATAACAAATACATTATTATCTTTGCGGAAAAGTTGAAGTACGACTGTTAAACCTAATTACCAGTAGATAAGCTAATTCAACTAGTTATTATTCACTAAACTAGTGTATGAATAAGAAAAAGATTTTCAATGATCCAGTATATGGTTTCATTAATATTCCATATAACATCATTTTTGATTTAATCGAGCACCCTTATTTTCAACGATTACGCAGAATTAAGCAACTTGGATTAACGGATCACGTTTATCCAGGTGCTTTACATACTCGTTTTCATCATGCTTTGGGCGCAATGCATTTGATGACTCAGGCTATAGAGGTGCTTCGATATAAAGGAGTTGATATTTCTAAAAAAGAGGCCAAAGCAGTATCTATCGCTATTTTATTACATGATATTGGACATGGACCGTTTTCTCATACTTTGGAAAATACCTTAGTGAATGTACATCATGAGGAATTATCCCTTTTTTTCATGGAGGCCTTAAATAAAGAATTTAAAGGAAAGTTAACTTTAGCTATTCAAATTTTTAAGAATGAATATCCTAAGAAATTTTTACACCAATTAATTTCAGGTCAATTAGATATGGACCGAATGGATTATTTGAATAGGGATAGTTTTTTTACAGGCGTTTACGAAGGCGTGATAGGTTATGATCGAATCATAAAAATGCTCTCCGTTAAAGATGGAAATTTAGTGGTAGAAAGCAAAGGTATCTATTCTATAGAGAAATTTTTGATGGCGAGAAGGTTGATGTATTGGCAAGTCTATTTACATAAAACAGTAGTGTCGGCTGAACAGATGTTGGTAAAAGTTTTGAGAAGAGCAAAAGAGCTGGCAGACAAGAAGGTAAAGTTAGATATTTCAGAAAATCTAGCCTATTTTCTTTACCATTGCCCAGAGAAACCTTTTCATAAAAAAGAAAAGAAAGCACTAATAAAACATTTCTCCTTACTAGACGACTTTGATATATATTCGGCACTAAAGAATTTTACAACTTCTGATGATTTTTTATTATCCTATTTTTCTAAGTCTATATTAAATAGAAATTTATTTAAAATAGAGTTTAATAACCAACCATTTAAAAGTGACTATTTAGAGAAGATTCGTCACAATATCGTTCAAAAGTTCCCCATTAGCCTAGAATTAGCTAAACAATTAATCATCAGTGGCAAAGAATCAAATAATGTATATACTATTTCTAAAGAAGAAATTTTAATTCTTTTTAAAGGAGGAAAGGTCGTACCAATGTCGGAAATTAGCGATTTTGGACTTCAAAGTAAAAACATTACTAAGTATTACTTGTGTTATCCGAAAAATATATTCTAAATTTGCGAAAAATGGAGTAACACTTTGGTAATCAATATAGTAAAATATAGGATATATAGATAATTTAATAATAATAAACTCATTAATTTTACTTCACAAAACTGGCATTTCAATTATGAAAAAATTAAGTTTTTTACTTACGACGGTATTCATGCTAGGTTTTATGACGTTGTCCGCACAGCCGAGTGATAGCGATCCTGTTGGAAAAGAACCAGGAAAGTGTTACGCTAAGTGTTTGATAGGTGACGAATATGAAACCGTAACAGAGCAAATCGAAACTAAAGCAGCTTCTAAAAGAGTAGAAGTTATACCAGCTCAATATGAGAAGGTAACAGAACAAATGGAAAAGACTGCGGCTGCAAGCAGATTAATTGCAGTTCCTGCTAAGTATGAGACTAAGACAGAGCGGGTAATGGTTAAGGAAGAATCTAAGCGATTAATTTACGTTCCTGCTGAATACGAAACTAAGACAGAGCAAGTTTTAGTAGCAGAAGCATCTAAGAAAATGGTAGCAGTCCCTGCTACTTACGAAACTAAGACAGAGCAAATTTTAGTAAAAGAAGCAACTAAGCGATTAATCGCAGTCCCTGCTACTTACGAAACTAAGACAGAACAAGTTTTAGTGAAGGCGGCATCTAAGCGTATGATTCCTGTACCAGCTCAATATGAGACGGTAACAGAGCAAGTAATTGCTAAAGAAGCGTCTACAAAAATTGCTAGAGTACCTGCTCAATACGAAACGACTACAGAAAGAGTTGAAGTTGCACCTGCTTCTACCAAGTGGGTAAAGCGTAAAGCTGATAAAAACTGTTTATCTGCAGATCCTAATGACTGTTTAGTATGGTGTTTGGTAGAAGTTCCTGCTGAATACAAAACAGTTACTAAGCGTACAAGAAAAGCTTGTGCTGCTGGATATACTGCTAGTGGTGAAGATTGTATCAAGACAACTCCAGTTCCTGCTGAGTATAAAACAATGTCAAAGAAAGTTGTAAAAACACCAGCAACAACAAGAGAAGAAACAATTCCTGCTGAGTACAAAACAGTTACTAAGCGAGTATTAAAAACACCAGCAACAACAAGAGAAGAAATAATTCCTGCTGAATACAAAACAGTTACTAAGAAGGTAGTGAAAACGCCTGCAACAGTAAGAGAGGAAGCAATTCCTGCTCAGTATACAACGGTTACTAAGAAGGTAGTGAAAACGCCTGCAACAACAAGAGAGGAAGTAATTCCTGCTGAATATGCGACTATTTCTACAAAAGTTATAGCTTCTCCTGCAACAACAAGAGAAGAGGCAATTCCTGCACAATACGCAACTTCTTCTAAGCGGGTATTAAAGTCTGCAGCTAGTACTCGTGAAATCCAAATTCCTGCGGAATACACTACGGTTACTAAGCGTAAATTAGTAAAGAAAGGTGGATTTACAGAATGGAGAGAAGTTGTTTGTAACTATAAAGTTACTGCTGAATTAAATCGTCAGATTCAAAGAGCACTTAAAGATAGAGGATATAACCCAGGTCCAATCGATAACATTATCGGAACTCAAACTAAAGCTGCTTTAGTTAAATTCCAAAAAGATAATGGTTTACCAATTGGTAGCTTAGATGTTGAAACTATGAAAGCATTAGGTGTAAACTACTAATTCTTTTTAATTCATAGCGAATAAAAAATCCCTGTATCGGTTATCGATGCAGGGATTTTTTTTGTTGTTTATCTTTTTTTACCTATTAAATGTGTATAAGTCCAATAAGTATTCCTACTCAACTATTTCATTCCTACTCAAATATCCTTATTTTTGCGACTTTCCATGGAAATGCCAACTTTATTGGGGCTTTTTATGTATTATAATAATAGTATTCCGAATATGTAAGTAGGAATAATAATTAAGAAAATTAATCAATCCTGTTAAACTAACACTTATCAATTATGAGTAAAGTAACCGTAGTGGGAGCTGGAAATGTGGGCGCAACTGTTGCTAACGTACTAGCACACAAAGACATCGTAAAAGAAGTTGTTTTATTAGATATTAAAGGAGACATGGCTCGTGGAAAGGCTTTAGATAGCTGGCAACAAGCCCCTATTGATTATTATAGCACGGCTTTGAAAGGAACAGATGATTATGCGGATACCGCTAATTCTGACATTGTGGTGATTACGGCTGGTATTCCTCGTCGTCCAGGAATGAGTAGAGATGATTTAATTTCTACCAATGCAAAGATTGTTACTTCGGTTACGAAATCAATCATGGAGCATTCTGCTAACCCAATTATCATTATCGTTTCTAATCCATTAGATGTAATGACTTATGCTGCGCATAAAGCGTCTGGCTTAAGCGATAAGCGAGTATTTGGAATGGCTGGTATTTTAGATACGGCTAGATATAGAGCATTTTTGGCAACAGAATTAAACGTTTCTCCAAAAGATTTGCAAGCAGTATTAATGGGTGGGCATGGTGATACCATGGTACCTTTACCAAGATATACAACAGTTGCTGGTATTCCAGTAACAGAAATGATTGAAAAAGATAAGTTAAACGCCATTGTAGAGCGAACGAAGAAAGGGGGAGGAGAGTTAGTGAAATTGATGGGAACTTCTGCTTGGTATGCACCAGGTGCTGCTGCTGCTCAGATGGTAGAATCTATCGTGAAAAACGAAAATCGTATCTTCCCTTGTTGTGCTAAACTAAATGGAGAATATGGTTTAAGTGATTTATTCTTAGGCGTTCCTGTCAAGTTAGGAGCAAATGGAATTGAAGCGGTGCTAGAACTTCAATTGAATGAAGATGAAACGAAGTTATTACACCAATCTGCTGATCACGTAACGGCTGTAATGGATGTTTTTAATAAAATGGGCGTAGCTTAATTTTAGCTATTCATAAGATATACTACTTTGGAATTAAAAATGAGTTAAAGATGTAAATTCTTTAGCTCATTTTTTTATTGGTTCTATTTGGCTATTTTAATTCCTTATAGTGAGAAAGTATAAGATAATGTATGTTCTCCTAAAGACGATTATTTTAACAAATGGCTTAGTAGCCCAACAAAAGTTTTACTTTTTTTCTTATCTTCATGCCCGAATATGCATTATATGACTATGAGAAAGAATTCCGTTTTTTAAAAAATCGTTATTGCGACCTCCTAAAGGGGAATAAGTCAAACTAGATACGATTGCAAAAACCTACTTTTCTATAGTGTGTTATTAATCATTAATAATCAAAGACTTCAAAATGACGATAAAATTTTGTGGAGCAGCGCAGGAAGTAACGGGAAGTGCGCATTTAATCACTCTAGATAGTGGCTATCAAATATTGTTAGATTGTGGTTTATACCAAGGTCGAAATAAAGAAATGCAAAATTTTAATGAGACTTGGTACTTCGATCCTAAGCAAGTTGATTGCATGATTCTGTCACATGCACATATTGACCATAGTGGCAGAGTTCCTAAATTGGTGAAAGATGGATTTAATGGCTGCATTCATAGCACCCATGCAACAAGAAGTCTTTGTTCTATTATGCTATTAGACAGCGCAAAGATTCAAGAACGAGATGCCGAGTATCATAATAAAAGATTAAAGAAAAAAAAGAAGAGTAAGAAAAAGCCAAAGCAACCATTATATACAGGCAAAAATGTAACGGATGCTATGAATCTATTTGTTGGCTATGCTTATGAGAGATGGTTTAGAATTAGCGACGAAGTAGAAGTATTTTTTAGAGACGCAGGACATATTTTAGGAAGTGCGAGTGTAACGCTGAGAATTACAGAAAAAAATGGGAAGCAGACTATGTTAGGCTTTTCAGGTGATATAGGTCGCCCAGATCGCCCCATTTTGAGAGACCCATTACCGATGCCAGAAGTGGATTATTTGATTTGTGAATCTACGTATGGAGATAAAGACCATCGTGGGAAACCTGGAGAAGAGGAGAAATTCTTGCGAATCATCAAAGAAACTTGTATAGAAAAGCGAGGAAAGTTAATCATCCCAGCCTTTAGTATTGGACGGACACAAGAAATTGTCTATATGCTAGATCAAATGGAAACAGCTGGCGTGTTGCCCAAAATACCCGTTTATGTTGACAGTCCTCTAGCAGTAAATGCCACAACTATTTTTGGCGCGCATCCAGAATGCTATGATAATGATTTACATGAGTATATGTTACTAGATGATAACCCTTTTGGTTTTAATGATTTGACTTATGTAAAAGATGTCGCTTTATCTAAGCAGTTAAATTATTCTCATGAACCTTGTATTATTATCAGTTCCTCTGGAATGATGAATGCAGGACGAGTTCGACACCATTTATATAATAGCATTGAAAATAAGAAGAATACTTTTTTAATAGTTGGTTACTGTTCACCTAATACTCCTGGAGGGATGCTGAAAAATGGGGTGACTTCTCTTAAGTTATATGGCGAGCGTAAGCAAGTAATCGCAGATATAGAAACAATGGATTCTTTTTCTGCTCATGCAGATAGACAGGAAATGCTACAATTTATAGAAAATCAGAAAAAAGGATTGAAGAAATTATTCTTGGTGCATGGTGAAAAGAAAACGCAAGAAAAATTTACTACCTTTTTGAATAAAAATGGATTTAAGGATGTAGTCATTCCTCGGTTAGGACAAGAAATAGAATTAGCATAGATAATAAGATGAAATAAAAAAGGTTAATACGAGTAATATAAAAGAAAGCAATTCTTCTTTAGAATCGCTTTCTTTTAGAAAATTGAAAAAAAAACAAACTTTATTAAACTAAACTATAAATTTGATGTTATAACATCAATATGAGTAAAGAAGAGATGAAAATAGAAGAAGCAATTCAACAAAAACGGCCTTTTAGAAATAATTATCAGATGGCAATGGTCAATCTGATTTATACGAATAACTGGGTAACAGACCAGCTGCGGAAACATTTAAAGCCTTATGGGGTGACCATGAAGCAGTATAATGTACTAAGAATTTTGAATGGAGCTGGAGAACCGATTACCACCTCCACTATTAGAGCGCGTTTGTTAGATAAAATGTCAGATGCTTCTAGAATGGTTGAACGTTTGCATCAGAGAGGTTTAGTAGTGAGAAATATTTGCCCTGGGGATAAGCGTTTAGTAGATGTAACATTAAGTGCAAAAGGGGTTGAACTCTTACAAAATATGAAAGGTATAGAGCAAAGTATGGATGATATTTTTGACAAATTGGATAAAGAGGAAGCGGTAGTTTTAAGTGAATTATTAGACAAATTGAGAGGATAAAATAACGACTGCAAATGATGAAATTTGCAGTTTTATTTTGCTCAAATCAATGTTATAACATTATTTTTAATTATTTAAATAAACTTTTGATTATGAAAAGTGTAAGATTTTTCACCTTGTTGACCTTATTTGCTTTTGTTGGTTTTGCCTTTACGACTACCCTTAATGTAGCAATTGATACTGCAGCCAGCCAAATAACATGGAAAGGGTATAAAGTAACTGGAGAGCATGCAGGAACAATTGCAGTAAAAAACGGTAATTTTATCTATGATGGCGCTGCCTTAACTGGTGGAAGTTTTGAAATTGACATGGCAACGATTGCTTGTACGGATTTACAAGGCGAGTATGCAGGAAAATTAGTAGGCCACTTAAAATCTGATGATTTCTTCGGTGTAGCAACTTATCCAACGGCTAAATTTGAAATTACGAAAGTAGTATCTAGAGGAAAGCCTGGCGATTACAAGGTAACAGGTAACTTGACAATTAAGGAAACAACTAAAGAAATTCGATTTAATGCCAATGTTGATAATTCAACAGGCGTACCTGTAGCAACTGCTGCTATTACGATTGACCGTTCTGATTTTAATGTAAAATATGGTTCTGGTAGTTTCTTTGATAATCTAGGAGATAAGACAATTTATGATGAATTTGATTTAGGATTGAAGTTGGTCGGAACGAAGTAATAAATGTTCAGTTTATGGTTTATGTTAGAACCTAAAAATAGTGAGTTTTAAAGTAGTAATTAAATACAAAAGCCTATATTCCAGAAGGAATGTAGGCTTTTTATTTTGCTATCTTCGTAAAAAAAACATTTAATAAGAGAATACCTTTGTTCTTCATATTGGACATTATCTACTTTGGCGTAGGACATTTCAAATCACCAAAGTAATAAACGATACCAATCGTTAAAAAACCAAGCGCATCTTTCGTTTTACTACTACCTCTTTGTCTGCCTGTTTCTCCAATAATCGGATTAGAACGGTCTGCTAATGCTGCTGCAACAGGCCCTCTTAGATTCTGTATATCATCAATATCTGCATATACCCCACTTACATCATCTAAATAATCCGTAAACAACCGACGCCCACTTAATTCCACATTAATACTCCATTCGTAGTTGATAGAAACTTTAAACCCTCCACCAAAAGCAAGTCCACCTGTGGTCGTATAGTATTCTTCTCCTTTAAATTGACCTTCTGTACCTAATGGGCGCAAACTGACTAGGCTTGTATTTCCGTTACACGTTGAAGCAGGTGAACCAGGACTACCATTACAAACTTCCGTTTGCGGATTAAAATTGGTCACAGAGAGGCCCGCAAATAAGTAGGGAGTGAAAAATTGGGTTTTACTCCCATGGAAATAAGGCAAAAAATTGAATTCAAACTGTGCAGAAATATCTAATATTCGAGATTGGAAATCCAAGTTCCTTCTTTCCTCAAAAGTATTATTAGAATCAAAATCATACGCACTAACTTGTCCCACCATTCCGGTCAATTTAATGGCTGTTCGTTCATTAAAGTTATAACGCCCCAACATGCCGATGGTCAATCCAGGATTGTTTAAGGAAAAATCTGTATTCAAGTCCCCAAAATAATGACTTGCACCTATATACCCACCAAATTCTACCCCTTCTTGTGCTTGTACTTGAAATAAAGTAAAGCAACAAAAAAGGCCTAAAATATATCGCTTAAATCTGTTTTGTATGTTCATTTTAACGTCCTGAATTAAATTTGAGATTAAATACCTGTTATTAACGAGGATTATAAAGAGATATTACTATAAAAGTTAGAATAAGTCGGCTATTTGCGTTAAAAGCAAGAAGGTTATTAAATTTTATCAGTCGTCGATAGGGCCTTTGTTTAAAAAACACCTGTTTGTAACCAATGAAACCTAATAACCTTCTATTTTAATCATACTGATGATTTACTAAATTTTCAAAAATTTAATAAATCTATACCTAATTC
>JAFMDF010000550.1 GCA_017857395.1 Bacteroidota bacterium
AGGAATAAGAATATCCTGCATTTATTATGTAAACGCTCAACCTCAAGATTAACTTCAATTTCAACCTCAAAAAAGAGGCGTAAACATGGAAATTTATTTTGAGGCCGAAGGTGCTATCTATTGATAACTTATGCTATTTTCGGGTGATTAACGAACTGTTAGAAGATTTAAATCCTTATTATACGCTATGCTTAAAATTGCTTTTTCTCCTATTTATAAATACAGTTTGCCCAAAAAGCATCGCTTTCCTATGGAAAAATATGAGCTATTGCCTGAGCAATTAATTTATGAAGGAACGATTACAGAAAACAATTTTTTTCATCCAGCACCATTAGCAGAAGCGACTATTTTGTTAACCCATGAAAAAGAATTTTGGCATCGTTTAAAAAACCAGCAATTGACTCGATCAGAAATTAGGGAAATTGGGTTTCCGATGTCAGAAAACTTAGTCGAAAGAGGTCGGCATATTGCAGATGGTACGATTCAAGCAGCACTTTATGCCCAACAATTTGGTGTAGCGATGAATATTGCAGGTGGAACACATCATGCTTATACGTACAAAGGGTCAGGCTTTTGTTTGATTAATGATATTGGGATTGCTGCCAATTATTTATTAGCGGAACAATTAGCCCAAAAAATATTAGTGGTCGATTTGGATGTGCATCAAGGCGATGGAACAGCTCAAATTTTCCAAACAGAAAATCGAGTTTTTACCTTTAGTATGCACGGTGCTAAAAATTTTCCTTTGCGGAAACAACAATCCGATTTAGATATTGGTTTGCCCGATAAAACAGAAGATGCTTTTTATTTAAAAACCTTGCGGGAGATTTTACCCAAATTATTGGAGGAGGTACAACCAGATTTTATTTTTTATTTATCGGGTGTAGATGTGATTGCTTCTGATAAATTGGGGCGCTTAAGTTTAAGTATTGCAGGTTGTAAAGAAAGAGACCGAATTGTATTGCAGGCTTGTAAGGACCACGAAATTCCAGTTGCGGTAAGTATGGGTGGGGGTTATTCCGAAAAATTAGCGCATATTATTGACGCACATGCGAATACTTATCGAGTGGCTCAGCATATTTATTTTTAAGTCAATTTTAATCCCGAACTTTTCTATCTTCGCCGCATGACAAAAAGACTTCCTATTGGCACCTTCATTAATATGATAACGGTTATTATCGGCAGCTTAATTGGTTTATGGTTACAGCAATCATTTCCACCAAATATCAAAGTAATTATTTTTCAAGCACTTGGCTTAGCGACCTTATTAATAGGTATTCAAATGAGCTTGAAAATGCCAGAAGGGTATTTACTACTTATCATTTTTAGTTTAATCATTGGCGGAATTATTGGAGAAACCCTTCATTTAGACCAACAATTACAGAGCTTGGGCGGGTGGTTAAAAGACACCTTAAATATCGGAGATGAAAAATTTACAGAAGGATTAATCACAGCCTCTTTATTATACTGTGTTGGGTCGATGGTTATTGTGGGCGCAATTGAGGAAGGGGTTTCAGGGAGTCGAGAATTATTAATGGTCAAATCAACGTTGGATGGCGTTAGTTCTATCGCTTTTGCCTCGACTTATGGAATAGGGGTTTTATTTTCTATTTTTCCGATGTTTTTGATTCAAGGAGGAATGACCATTTTGGCGAATCAGATGAAACCTTTTTTTACCACCACCATTATTGGGCAATTAAGTTCAGTAGGTGGGTTACTGATTTTGGGTATCGGGATTAAATTATTAAACTTAGGGAATATTAATATCGAAAATTTATTACCTAGTTTAATAATTGTTGTATTCTTTACTTGGATTTATGATAAATGGAAATAATAGAATGCTTACCTTTGCAACTAGATTATTAAAAAATGGTTTGGAGGAATTTAGAAAAATATAGCTTATCAATTTAAGTATGTTTTTCAAATGCGCTAACCATTTAACAATCAAACAATTTTAACAATCTATTCTATGTTTACAATAAATATTTATACAAAATTAGCGTTGATAGCCGTGACTTTATTAGGTGGACTTGGTTTGTCCTTCGCTTATGGATTTGGGTATGGCTTACCATTTTTATTAGTAGGTATTGGTTTATTGGCTAGTTATATTTTATTAGGAACGGTGCAATCAGCGGCTCAATTGGTACAAGAATCCAAGTTTGAAGAAGCGGAGAAAAGATTGGATATGACGCTAAAACCAGAATGGTTATATTCTGCTAATCGAGCTTATTTCAACATGATTAAAGGGACTTTAGCAGCTTCTAGAAAAGATAATGAATCTGCTGAAAAATATTTTGCTAAGGCACAAGAAATAGGCGTGCCTTCTGATAATGAAACGGCGATGTTGGAATTGCAACTCGCGAATATTGCAGCGACTAAAAACAAATGGAATCAAGCTAAATTACATTATAAAAAATTAAAAGGCTTAAAAGTTACCGAACCACAATTGAGAGAGCAAATTCAACAATTTGAAAAAGCATTAAAACAACGTGGGGCAATTAAAGCAGCAGGTCGAGCAGGCATGAATCCAATGCAGATGAATCCAGGCGGAAAGCGTAGAAGACCTAAAATGCGGTAATTTGTCTACTGCTGACAATTGATACAATCAATACTCCTTTACGGGAATAAAAATAAATGATTATCGTTTTTAGATGAGCCAATGACTTCTGACATTGGCTCATTTTTGTATAATGGAAATCAGTTCCACGTTTGAATAAAAAACATGAAAAAAACACTTACCCTTTTATTATTATTCCTAATTATTGGTGGATTTACTTATTACCTAACGACGAAAAAAGACACCAAGACTACTCTTTTAACGGAGGCAAGAAATTTTGCAGTAGCCGATATAGATCAAGTGCATAAAATTTTCATTGCTGATAGAAATGGCAAGAATATAACACTGGAACGAAAAGTAGATCATTGGCAATTAAATGGAAAATATCGAGCAAACCCTAGTTCGGTAAGCAACTTACTGAATACGATTCAAAAACTAAAAATTAAATATACGCCACCGAGAACAGCCATTAAAAATATTATTAATGATATAGCGACCAACAATATCAAAGTCGAAATTTATAACCAAGGTGGTAAAAAAATAAGAGGATATTATGTTGGAGGTGTAACCAATGACGAATTGGGGACGCACATGATCAAGGAAGATGAGGAAGAACCTTTTGTGACTTATGTTCCTGGATTTGAAGGGTCTTTACGAGTGCGTTATATGACGGAAGAAATAAATTGGCGAGATAAAGCTATTTTTCAGGAACGGTTAGTGGATATTCAAGCTGTCAGTATAGAATATCCTAAACAAAAAAATAAATCTTTTAAAATAGAAAGGGTAGGGAAGGCATTTAACATAATGCCATTTTATGAAAATACGCCTAAAATAAATCGACCTGTTGCGCAGGGACAAATTGAAAAATATTTAATTGGTTATGAAAGATTAGTAGCAGAGAATTTTGCCAATCATTACGAGGAAAGAGATTCTATTGAGCAACTATTACCTTTTAGTATTATTCGATTGAAAACTAAGCATGCCGAAGAAAAAGTAATCAAATTGCATCCAATTATTAAAAAATCAAAGGATGGAAAAATGATAATAAGTGATCAAGGAACAGGTATTATAGAGAAATATTTTGCAGATGTGGATGGAGCTGATTTTATGTTAATTCAACAATTGGTTTTTGGGAAAATTCTTTGGGGATATGAGAATTTTTATCCGTAGCGCATTTTGCAACTTGTAGTAAACTACGCTGCTAAGTCAAAACGATTAATAAATTGGTTGCTAGTCGTATGATTAGTCACCAAATCAATATTTAAGATACAGTTATCATATTGTA
>JAFMDF010000177.1 GCA_017857395.1 Bacteroidota bacterium
GATTGAGATTGAGATTGAGATTGAGATTGAGATTGAGATTGAGATTGAGATTGAAGTTGAGATTGAAGTTGAATATCCTCCATCTCTTGCCCTCCCTATATCATCAAATGAATCTTCTCATCCGCCTCCAAATAATATTTCAAATTTTCTTGCATTACTACGTCCAACGGCAAATGCTGAATAGGGGTAACCTCTTTTTTTCGGACAAGGTGTTCAAAAATATTGAGGATGCCTAAATAGCCTTGCTTAACTGGATTTTGGTTGATTAAAAAATTAATTTTTTCTGCTCGCAAATAATCCAAATTTGCTGGAATCAAATCAAATCCGACTAATTTTATTTTTTCTGCTTGTCCTTCTGATAGCACATCAACCAATTGATATAATCTAGAAGTAGTAACAAAAATCCCTTTTAAATTAGGATAACTTTTTAATTGATAATTGATGAATTTTCTAAAGGCATTCGTATCTGTTGGGTTTTCATAACTCGTCTTGATAATCTGTATATTTCTATTAGAATGCTCAATAAAATAGTTTTGAAACCCCTGCTCTTTTTCTAATAAATGCTTAGAGTTATAGACGCCTTTTTCTAAATGTAAGACCATTACGGCATCTCCATGTTCAATACCAAAATCTAATAATTTGGCCGCTAGTACACCGCTTTGATAAGAATCTTGACCAACATAGCATTGAAAAGAAGCATCTTCTCTTTTAAGATAGGTATTGATTAAAAAATATTTTAGGCTTATCTCTTCACATTCATTCAAAAATTTATGCGCTTCGTTATAATACACAGGAGCTACTAATACTGCATCATAATTACCTGTTAGAATTTGGTCGCAACAATTCGCATAAGCCTTTGTATCCGCATCTGGAAAATGAAAAAAATCAACATTAATGCCATAATCCCTGGTAGAATTGAGTGCTTTTTGAATGCCATTTTTAGGTTGTCTCCAAAAAGGGTCCTCATCAGGATTTGGTAATAACGCCGCAATTTTCCAAACCCGATTATACGCCAATGCACTTGCAATTACATTCGGTCGATAATCCAATTCCTCCATCACCGCTAATACTCTCTTTTTAACCGCTGGTGCAACATGCCCCCTTTTATGAATAACCCGATCGACAGTTCCTTTAGAGACCCCCGCTTTTTCAGCAATGTCTATAATTCGTATTCTTTTTTTCATTAGTCTGACTGTAGTTTTTGCCCAATAAATTGGCAAGCAAAGATAACCACAAAAAATTAAAAAACTAATCTAATTTTGAAAGCAATAAAAGGTAATCGGATGGTTATATTTTTCAACGCTTCAACTTAGATGTATATACATGTGCTCGAAAACAAAAATTACATGGTTAACACAAATCATATAGCCTTTTTCTATAATTCAACTCTCCTAATATTTCATTATTTCTAAATTAACCAATAAAATATTAGACATTTATATAAACAAATAATTTTTATTTAAAAAATAATTACGTGTTCGCACACATTTTTAATCTTATTTTCTATATTTACGAGAATTATATCCCACATTTTGAACATTTTAGACTCAAAGAATAGATATGGAGATCAACTAAACTTCCACCATCTATCCTTACCTTTTATAAACTATAATTAATTAAACCTTAAAATTTCAACGCATGAGAAATTTTTTACTAAGTCTGTTGTGTCTTTTAGTCACATCAGTTAGCCTCACAGCACAAGTTAGTGTAACGGGGACTATTACTGATGAAGGCGGAGAAGCACTCATCGGCGTAAACGTCTTAGAAGCAGGTACTTCTAATGGTACGATTACCGATTTTGATGGAAATTATGACCTCACGGTAGCTAGTGGTGCTTCCCTAGAATTTTCTTACACAGGTTACGAAACCCAGACGATTGCTATAGGTAATCAAACGATTATTGACATGGTCATGTCGGAAGGGGTTAACCTGGATGAAGTAGTTGTTACTGCTTTGGGTATTGAAAGAAAGAAAAGAGCCCTTGCCTATTCTGTCACCGAATTAGATGGAGGTGATTTAGCTACGGCTAAAGAAATTAATATTGGCAACTCGCTTGCAGGTAAGGTGGCAGGTGTAAATGTTAGTAACCCTTCTACTGGCCCTGGTGGTTCTACTCGTATTGTAATTCGTGGAAACGGTAATATTGCGGGTAATAATCAACCCCTGATTGTTGTGGATGGGGTACCTATTAATAATGACAATCTTGGCTCTGCTGGTATGTGGGGTGGACAAGATTGGGGGGATGGACTTTCTAGTTTAAACTCTGATGACATCGAAACAATTAGTGTATTAAAAGGAAATACGGCTTCTGCCCTATATGGATACCGTGCAAGTAACGGTGTTATTTTGGTAACAACTAAAACAGGTAAGAAAGGACAAGGTTTACAAATAGAATTTAATTCTAACTTCCAAGCGGAAACTTACGTGGATAACTATGATTTCCAAACTACCTACGGTCACGGTAGAAATGGCGCAAAACCAACTACTCAAGAAGAAGCTTTTGCACAGGGTTTATATTCATGGGGTGACCAATTAGACGGCAGTAGTGTCATGCAATTTGATGGACAATCTCGGCCTTATTCTGCAACAGGAAGCAACTTGGATAGATTCTACCGAACAGGAGCGACCTGGACCAATAATGTTTCTTTATCTGGTGGTGGTGAAAATGTTGGCTATCGTTTTTCTATGACCAACCTTGACAATAAGGCAATCATGCAAAATTCTGGTTTAGACCGGAAAAGTTTTTCAGCAAGTATCAATGGAAAATCTGGAAAATGGTTGGGTAGCCTATCTGGAAATTATGTCAAAGAAGATGCAACAAACCGCCCAGGTTTATCTGATTCTCCAGGAAATGCTAATTATACGGCTTGGTCTTTACCTCCAAGTATCAACATCGATGATTTAAAAGGAGACCCTAATAAATTAGGCGCAGACCCTGCAACTGGTTTTGAATTACAGTTTAATGATAATGTATTTGTTACCAATCCATGGTGGGCAACGCATCAATTTGCCAGAAATAATAAAAAAGATAGATTATACGGTAATGCTTCTTTAGGCTATGAATTTATAGAAGGATTAGTATTGAGAGGAAAGGTTGGTATTGACCGATTCACAGAAAGACGTACAAGTTTAGAGCCTTATGGTACAGCCTTTACGAATTTCGGAGCGATTAATGAAAGTAATCGAACCGTACAGGAAGTAAACTTAGAAACTACTTTAAGATTTAATAGAGATATTACGGAAACAGTAGGATTAGATTTAATCGTTGGTGCAAACCAGCAAAAGAATTTTGATGAATCTTTAGGTGGCAGAGGGGCTAATTTTAATGTGCCATTTTTACACTCTATCAAAAACGGTGCAAATCAATCTGTGAATTATGGCTTTAGTCAATATCAAGTAAATTCCGTATTTGGCCAAGCTGAAGTTTCTTTAATGAATTCTTTATATTTAACTGCCACAGTTAGACAAGATTGGTTCTCTCAGTTGACAGACCCAAGTGGTAGAGAATCCGAAAACTCTATCCTTTATTCTTCTTTTGGTGTTGCTTATGACCTATCAGAAGGATTAAAAGACGCTTTACCAAGCTTCTTTGATTTTGCTAAAGTGAGAGCTTCTTGGGCAGAAGTAGGTGGAGCTACCGACCCTTACCAATTGGGTTTAACCTATGGTATTCGAGGCCAAGGCCACTTAGGAAATCCTTTAGGTTCTATTAATAATGGTTCTGTTCCAGCAGGTGCATTAGTGCCTTCTACTAGTCAAGAATTAGAATTTGGAATTGATATGAGAATGTACAAAGGAAGGGTTGGGTTAGACATCGCTTATTATAATAGAGAAACAGTTGATGGTATCTTATCCGCTTCTATTTCTGGTACTTCTGGATATGGTTCTAAAACAGTAAACGTAGGAAAGATTTCTAATAAAGGAATAGAAGTTCTATTAAGCCTTAATCCTATTAGAACGACTAATTTCAGATGGAATTTAGACATTAACTATGCACATAATAATAATAAAGTAGTTAGTTTATTGACACCAGAAGATGATGGTGAAGAAATTCGATTAGAAGAATCAAGAACAAGAAATGCATATGTACATTTAGTAGAAGGCTTGCCATATAGTCAAGTGATGGGTTTTGCTTATGCTCGTGATGGAAGCGGTAACATTACTTTAGATGATAATGGATTACCAGTACAAGGAGATTTAATGGCATTCGGAACAGGTGTTCATCCTAACTCTTTAGGGATTAATAATAAATTTAGAATTGGCGATGTCAATGTAAGTTTCTTAGTTGATATAAAGACTGGCGGAAAGATTTATAATGCAACGAATGCTTATGGAATGTTTAGAGGGTTACACAAAGCAACTTTAGAAGGTAGAGAATCTGGCATAGGTGCAGTAGCTGCTGAAAATGTAGAAGATTACTACCAAAGAATTGCTTTTGGTATTTCTGAAGAATTCATTGATGATGCTGATTTTGCAAAATTAAGAGAAGTTATTATTGGTTATTCCATCCCAAAAAGATTATTAGAAAATGTACCAGTTTCTGCCGTGAATTTATCCTTTGCTGCTAGAAATTTATTTGTGCTTTGGAAAAAGACGGACAATATCGACCCAGAATCTACTTATACAAGTGGAAATGGACAAGGTTTAGAAATGTTCGGTGTACCCGTTACTCGGTCTTATGGCTTGAACTTGAATGTTAAATTTTAATAACCAATTAGTAGATTGTTAAAATTGTTAGATTGCTTAATTGTTAGAGAAGGACTTTATGTTCGACAATAATAAAGCCATTTAACCATCAAAAATATAAAATATGAAATTCTTTAAAAATAAAATCTTATTGGTGCTGGTCGTTTTACTAGCCTTACAAACTTCCTGTGATGATGGTTTTGCAGAAATAAATACCAATCCACAGGCAGCCATCGCTATCAATCCTAATTTCCAAATGACTTGGGTACAATTACGTACTTCTGGTGGACGTTACGAAAATTGGAGAGCTAGTTTGATTTATTCTTCTATGATGATTCAACATTTATCTGCTTTATGTGGATATTGGTCAGGAGATAAATACACTTATAATGGCGGCTACTCTTCCTCTCTAATTGATAATGCTTACAGAGAGCAAGTGAAGGATATGCAAGACTTGATTAACACTTTGGAAACAGGTGCAGCAGGAGACCAAACCATGTTAGGAATGGCTAGAATCTGGCGAGTAGTAATTTTCCATAGATTAACTGATATGTATGGTGATGTTCCATATTTTGAAGCAGGTAAAGGTGCTTTAGAAGGAATTGATTTTCCAGCTTACGATGCACAGGAAGTGATTTATGCTGATATGTTAAAAGAATTAGAAGAAGGAGTGGCGCAAATCGGAAGCGGTGGCTTTGGTGGTGCTGATTTAATTTATGGAGGAGATGCTGCACAATGGAAGCGTTTTGGTAACTCTTTAATGTTAAGATTAGCGATGCGTTTATCTGAAGTAGACCCTGGAACAGCGCAGGCTTGGGCTGCTAAAGCAATAGCTGGTGGCGTAATGTCTAGTAACGCAGATGATGCCTTCATTCAACATACGAATGGACCAGAAGGAATTAATAGAAATGGCATTGGAGAAGTATTGGATAAATCTAATGGTTTTGGAGATGATTGCCCTAGATTAAGCTCAACTTTGGTTGGTTTATTAGAATCAACAGGTGACCCTAGATTAAATATTTTTGGAATACCTTCTGAAAATACTGGAGCAATCGCAGGAATGCCTAATGGTTTAGATGAAACAACTATTCAAGATAACCCAACAGGTACTTCAGTAGGAGATTTCAGTAGAATTAATCCTGCGATTGTTTTAGTAGAATCACCAATGATGTTTATGACTTATGCAGAAACGGAGCTTTTATTAGCGGAAGCAGCAATGAGAGGTTGGGGAGCGTCAGATGCAGGTGCACACTTTGAAGCAGGTATGAGAGCAGGAATTAAAATGTGGGAACATTACGATGCTACTTTAGCAGTAGATGCAGCGGCAGTAGATGCCTTTGTTGCAGCTAATCCTTTTGATGCGACAAATGGTATGCAGCAAATCGGAGAACAATACTGGCTAGCTACTTTCTTAAATGAATATGAGGCTTTTTCTAACTTTAGAAGAACAGGTTATCCTGATTTAACACCTGTGAATTACCCAGGAAATGTAACGAATGGACAGATTCCATTACGTTTAGCAGGTAACCCAGGAGAAGGTAGTTTGAATCCTAATTTTGAAGCAGCGAAATCTCGTCAAGGATTAGGAAGTGATTTCTCTAGCCACATGAGTGTTCCTGTTTGGTGGGATAAATAGTATACTAATTTTACGTTTCATAAGCGATTTTAATAAATGTGGATAGGTTTCTTTGACAAGAAACTTATCCATTCTTTTAATTCATTAAAATCAACTATTCAGTACTCCATTGTTGGATATAATTAATATAACTTTAGCTTTATACATCAGATATTTTTGAGACAGGCAGGCTTTTAGTCTGCCTGTTTTTTTGTTACAAACTAAACGTATAACTATACTTAATCAACAACGAACTCTGATTGGTTAAAGGCAATAGCGGATTCACAAAACCTCGCTCTGCATTCAAATCTGAATTATAAACAATAAAAAGATCATTTCCTTCCTTCGGATTATAGCGCAATCGAATATTTCCCAAATACAATTTATCTAAACTGTTGTATTGTACAAAAGAAGAAATACTAAACTTCGTAGAAAACATCACTAAAGCTTTTAATCGACCAACATGGGCAATAAAAGATTGATTTCTAGTCGCAAAATTCACTTTATTCCATTCATAAGTAGCCGTTAAACTTAGACCTGAACTAATATTATAAATAGGTGCTAATTGAATCGTCGTTTTTTTACCATCATAAAAATCACCTGTTTGTACCTCTCCTGCTAGTAAATAAGGTTTGCTAGAAGGCGTAGAAAATTCAACCTGATAACTTTGATAAAAATAATCATCAATAGGAATATCTACGATGTCTGCTAAATCAAAGGCAGAAGTTATATCATCATATTGCAAACGAGTTCCCACTTCAACAACCGCCCCATTCCGCCAATTCCATTCATAGCCAATCCCATAAAAGGAGCTATTATAATCCCCTGTTTCGTTATCCCAATAAGACACGCCTCTAATGCTTGCACCGTGTCGAAGTAAGGTAGAACTGACATCAGGAAACCAATTGTATTGTAACCTAGACCCAAATCGAACATAATTAGAACGTTCTAAAAAACCAATTTTTGCATCAAAATCTTTGCCTAATCGAGAGATACTCGTACCATAAACAAAGCCTCTTTGAGAACGTTTACTCAGACTCAGCCAAAAAACAGAAGGGTCTGCTGATAAAGTAGTTGTTTCCACATCACTCGAAAAAGATTGGGCAAATTTAGCCGACAAAAACTGGTCTTTCCCAACTCGGATATTAGTATCAAAACCATAGACCGTATTATTATTCCCGTCTACATCAATATTATTCGTCAGTAAAAACCCTGCGTCTGAGTTTTCATTAATGATTCTTCTTTTGACTCTAAAAACGGAGTAATTATTACTGGCAAAAGCATCCGTACTTTTGGTCTGCATACTAATTAAGCCAATATCCCAATTTCCTGTCCGCCCTGTTACTCTTGCCCCTCCTAAAATAGGAATCGAATTGCCATCTGAATCAATACCAATTCTTCGGCTGTAAAATAGATTATTTCGAGAACCAACGGTAAAATCAAAAATGCCTGAACGCTCTTGGAAAAAGAGTCGTTTTTCTGGAAAGAATAACGAGAAACGAGTTAGATTAACCTGCTGGTCATCTGCTTCTACTTGTGCAAAATCTGTATTCACCGTTAAGTCTAAAGTGAAGTTATTACTAATCCCATATTTGACATCTAAACCAATATCTTTAACTAAAGTATTATCTGCTTGATAAGCAGTTCCTTCTGTATTTAAGTTGTGGACAGAACTTCTACCCCCTAAGGCATAAGGCGTGATATAGAAAGGCTTCTTTTGTTCTACATTTTCAAAAACGTAGGTCTTTGCTTGGGATGGTCGCCAAGTGCCCATTTCTCCCAAATCGGGAGATATATCTGGGCTAATATGCAGTTCATTTTTTCGAGCAATATACCGCCACATTGTAATGCCCATCGTCACTTTTCCATCTACTGTTTGGAATTGTAAACTACTGAATGGAATCCGCATTTCAGAAAACCAACCGTCTTCATTGACCACCGTTTTAACATCCCAGAAATTATTCCAACTAATATTCATCGGACTCCGACCGTTTCCATCATTAGAAATCGCCGCATCAAATCTAGAGCCTGTTGGCGTAGTAAAAAAACCTAAGGCATTTTGTTTGTCATTATAGCTATCTATCACCATTCCAAACCATTCGGTACTAGAATCACCACCATCTCTTAGTTTATTATTTGCTAAAATTTTATGCGCCTCGCTATCATACATCGCCCCTGACAGATAAATATAATTGGCATCATAAGCCATCCTTATTTCGGTGCGCTCAGAAGGCTTCCCTCGATAATTTGGGGATTGTACGGTGAGTTCAACAGGCTCGATGTCGTCCCATTCTCCAGCCGAAATAATACCATCAAAGGTAAAATTAGTGGAGACTTGTTGAACTGGGAAACCTTCTTCCGCAAAGCAGAAAGTGCTGATTAACAGAAAGGTTATTATTTGGATAGGTCGTAATCGTTTCATTTTACAAAAATACGTATTTGGAGTCTTTATGTAAAGTTATGCTTACGCCAAACTAGATTTTTTCGTTATCCCAGCCATATAAGCCGTCGCTGCCGCTTTAGATTCAGGGTCTTTCAAAACTGTTTGCAACATATCCCCTTCTGCCGAACCGACATAAGCTGCACCAATATTTTTAGCGACTGCATTCACTTGTTCTTTGGTCATAATCAAAGGAACAATAGGTTTTTCAGCCAAATTTTGTGCAAAATCTAAACAATGCTTCGCCAATTCCTCTTTTTTTACTACCTGATTTAATAAACCTAAATCCTTAGCCTCTGCCGCGTCAAAGCGACGACAAGTCATCACTAATTCTTTTGTCCGAGCAGGGCCGATTTCACTCACTAATTTTGGAATCCCCCCCCAACTTAGTGGAATCCCTAAATCTACCTCAGGAATAGAGAAAAAAGTACCTTCCGCTGCCATTCTAAAATCACAAGCTAACATTAATAAAAATGCTCCACCGATTGCAAATCCATGTACTTGCGCAATCGTAATGGCATGCATATTACCAATCGCTTCTGTCATTCTAAAACCTATTTGTCCTTTATCTCGCCTTTCTATCCAAGTCTCTGTCTCCGTTGGATTATTTGGAAAATCATGGATATCTGCCCCTGCCGAAAAGGTGCGGCCTTCCCCCCTAACAATTACAATTTTGATATGCTTTTGTTGGTTGAACCAATGGGCTGCTTCTGCTAATTCTCTTAAACAAACACCACTTAAAGCGTTTAATCTTTTGGGTCGGTTTAAGGTCAAAAAAGCAATACTTTCTTGTTGCTCTATTTTTAAAGTTGTAAAATTAGGATTCATATATTTTTTCAGATTAAGATTTAAACAGGGCCGAAACTACGCTCCTTTTACCCCTTCCAGCCATCATTTTGCTACAGACTGAGTCAGAGCGATGCTCTTTTGGCATTCTCTAAGGAGCATCGCTTCGGAACTGTCTGTAGAAATGCCTTTCTAGACAAATTAAACTTAAAGGAGCGTAGCTTCGTCACCAAATACAAACATCGTATTATTGGCAAAGTGAAAGTACTACTTTCTCGCCATCTTTTTTATAAACAATACAGTTACCTATCTTAATTCACCACCAAAAAGATAACAAAAAATTGTATTTTTGCAAAAAATAAAACAAAGTATATTGGAAAAAGGAAAACTAGAAAGTATCAAGATTATTTCCGCAGGTGCGGGTAGCGGAAAAACCTATCGCTTGACGGAGGAAATGGTGGCGCTCTTAAAAGGAGGCGTACGGGCTAGTGGCATTATTGCCACGACTTTTACCAATAAAGCCGCCGCCGAATTGCAAGAACGGGTACGAGTTAAATTATTAGAACAAAATTTGACCGATGAAGCCGACCAATTAGCCAATGCTTTAATTGGAACGGTGCATGGTTTGGGTGTTAAATTATTGAAGCGATTTGCTTTTGAAGCGGGCGTATCCCCACAAGTCGATATTATCGCCGATGGCGACCATCAATTTATGTTTAACCAATCGCTGTCTACTGTTTTAACACAGGAACGAATGGAACAGATGGAATACTATAGCAATCGCTTGGGTTTAAATAAAAAAGGAGATTATGATTGGCGAAAAGAAGTAAAACAAGTAACAGATATTGCTCGGGCGAATGATTTTTCAACAGCAGTTTTAGAAAAAAGTAAAGTCCTTTCTTTCGAAGCTTTTAAAAAATTTCTAGGCAAGCCTTCCAATAAATCAGGCGCAGCGATGCTGGCAGAATTAAAGGAGGAATTAGAACGAGCCGTACAGGAATTAGAAGCCAATGAAGATTCTACCAAAGTGACCCAAGGCGGCATTGATACCTTTAAAGGCATGCTCAAAAAAATTAAATTAAAAGGCGCTTTACAATGGCATGAATGGGTAAAAATCAGTAAAACGAAGGTCGGCGCGAAAAGTCGAGATGCGGTAGAAAACTTGAAAGACCTTGCCCAAAAACACGATGGCACTTCTGGTTTCCAAGAAGATATTCAACAATTCATTTATGGTATTTTCGATATTGCTATTGAAGCAATTAAAGAATATGAAACCTACAAAAATCGAAGAGGGCTGATTGACTATACCGATATGGAATTGAAAGTCAAACAGTTATTAGTCAATCCACAAGTGCAAGAAGTGCTAAAAGACGAGTTGGATTTATTGATGGTGGATGAATTTCAAGATACCAGTCCGATTCAATTAGAAATATTTTTAAAATTATCACAGTTTGCCAAACACTCTATTTGGGTAGGTGACCCAAAGCAATCTATTTATGGTTTTAGAGGGGCAGACCCAAGTTTGATGATGGAAATTATTAAGCAAACGGGCGGCGTAAAAGAAGAAGATATACAGATTTATTCGTGGCGATCAAGAGCTGGTGTAGTGCATGCAACGAATGCTATTTTCTGCAAAGCTTTTAGTGATTTACCAGAAGCACAAGTCGCTTTAATTCCGCAGCGAACAGAAGAGAAATTGAAGGAGGAAATTAAAGACCAAGAATTTATGGAATTTTTAGGACATCCATTGATTCATTGGCACATGCATTATGATGGCGAAAAACGAATGCCCGGTCGCCCTTGGATGGAAAATTGCATTGCTAGTTCCATTAAAAAAACGATGGAATCAGGTAAACTAATTTTTCCCAAAGAAGAAAATGAACCTCGATTAATAGAACCTGGCGACATTGCAGTTTTATGTCGGTCGAATGCCTTATGTGGCGTGATGGCAGAGGCTTTGCATCGAGCAGGCATTAAGGCGGCTATTTCTAGAAATGGTTTATTAGAAACTGCCGAAGCTAAATTGGTGTTGGCTTGTTTGAAGTTTATTGTCAGTAGAAATGATGCCTTGTCGATTGCCGAAATTTTAAAATTAGCAGCAGGGGAGTCTTTAAAAGCCATTGTCGAAGACCGATTAGATTTTTTCAATCAAGTAGAAAAAGGAGAAGTCGATGAGTGGCAATGGGGGACGAATGACCAATATATTCAACAATTGAATGATTTACGGATACAGGGCGCCGAATTATCTAGTTCAGAAATCATCAATTTAGTTTTAGAAGAATTGGATTTACGGCGCATTATCGCCAGTTGGGGCAATGGCGCACAACGTTTGGGCAATGTAGATGAGTTGCGACAATTGGCTTTGTCTTATGAAGAAAATTGTAATCGACTACATACCGCAGCTACTTTAGGTGGCTTTTTATTATGGCTGAATAATTTAGGGGCAGAAGATATGGATCGTCAAAGTTCAGGTGTTGGTCGAGATGCCGTCAATGTCATGACTTATCACAAAAGTAAGGGACTTGAATGGCCAATGGTGATTTGTCATGATTTAGAAGGCTCATTAAGAGATAAGATTTGGGGGGTACAAATTGTACCAGAAACAGACGAAGTAGATTTAGATAATATTTTGGGCAACCGTTGGTTACGGTATTGGGTCAATCCTTATGCCGACCAAATCAAAAATACCTTATTGGAAGAACGCATCAATGCAAGCGAAGTCAAGGCTTTTGCTAAAAAAGAAGCCCTGCGAGAAGAGGCTAGGGTTTTATATGTGGGCATTACTCGTGCTAGAGATTACTTGGTATTTCCAACTCGAAAAAATTCTACCAAATGGCTGAATCGAGTCTGGCATGAAGGCGATGAAACCATTCCTACTTTAGACCAATATACAGATGATTCACCTTGGGTTTGGAAAGAACAAGGGATTCTAAAACTAGATACTACCATTTTCCCCTATCCAAGAGATTTTGAAACTTCCGCTTTAGCGAATGAAGATATTACTTTTATTTCCGAAAGAAACGGTAAAAACCCCAGTCATTTCACCTACCCTATTGACATTGATAGAGAACATTTCCAAACAGAAATGACGGCCAAAACAACCAATAAATTTGAATATGGCGCTCAATTAGCCTTGAAAGAAGAAGGTAATCAATATGCCGCTGCCAAAGCTACTAAAGCTTTTCTCACCGTCGATGATTTAAGTTTATCTGCTGTCGAACGCTTTGATTTAGCAGAGGCTATTTTAGAACGTTTTAAGGTCGCAGAAATACTAGATTTGCGCAGTTTAGTCCTCCATTCTAAAACCTATTTGACTTTCTTAGAGCAGACTTTTAATGCCACTAAAATTTATAAAAAATACCCTGTTCGCTACCATTATAAAAATCGCTTATTTGACACGACCATTGACTTAATTTTGGAAACGGATAAAGGCTTGGTGATTATTCAAAATTCTGGTTTTGCGAAAGGAAAAAAGGAATGGAAAAATAAGGCGTTGAAATTAGCACCTTGGTTCTTTTTGGCTCAACAGGCTTTAAGTGAACAGTTTTCAGGGAAAGGAGTTCGGTGTTTTTTGCATTTTCCGCTTGGCGGTGGGATGGTGGAGTTGGCTGTTAAAGAGGTGGTGGCTATTTGATTGTTGTTTATTCTTTCTACTTCTTGCTGGTGCTGGTTAGGACTTGTAGTCCGATACTACCATATAATTCAATAATTTTATAAATATGCAACAGCTTGTTGCAGAAATACAGTAGAGCAAATTTAAAAAATAAAATGGCAGCAGGCGACTGGAAAGAACTCTTCGCAGCCTCCCAAAAAGGCGACCTAGAGCTAGTAAAATACCACATCAAAATGGGCGTGGATCCAAATTACCAACACCCAGAATTTATGTGTACACCCTTAATTGAAAGCATCCAACACCAACAATTTGAAGTCGCTAAGTATTTGCTAGAAAATGGTGCGGACGCCAGTATTAAAGAAGATTTTGGCACACATACGCCTTTATCCATGGCAAAATTCACTAAAAATAAAAAATTGATTACCTTAGTGAAAACCCATCTTGCCAAACAATAATTATTGCTTCTCCCAAAACTTCCAATTAATTTTCTTTTTGTCCTTATCTTTTTTCTTCTTATTTTTTCGTTCAAACAAAGGTCGTTTTTCAAATACATAGCGTAGAGAAATACCTGATTGCGTATACATTTTTCGCTCCCCACCAATCAGGTTAAAAGCGGGTTTGAAATCCCAAGAAACATTGGTTCGACCTAGGTTAAATTCTATGCCTGCGATGGCAGTTATACCAAATGGGTCTTTATAAGTTAGGTCGCCATTTATGGTATTATTCCAACCCTTGTGCAAGCCTGCACCCGTATAAAAATTAAAGCGCTTGCTAATTAATGGATTATGCTTTTCATATAAAGCCGTAATAATTACCTCGTCTTTCGTCTTACTGGCAGATGACTGAATAATGGCTTCAATAGTCTCCTTTTTTGCTATTCTATACTTCCCTGTAATGCCCCAATCTGTCCCCATTCGGATACCACCAGCAATATTATACCCTTGGGCAAGGATAGAAAAAGTACTTAAAATTACTATAGAAAAGATTAGTAGTTGCTTCATGCTTTTTTAACGTCGATAAAAATTAAGTTAGTATCTACAGGAGGGCAGGAATTTTCAGGATTAACAGGATTTTAATAATTATTATAAAAAATCAATTGGACAATCAAATCCGTTGGGTAGTTTAACTCCCAACGGATTTGATTACCCAACGGATTTAGGCGTAAATAAAACTTAACCAGTGGCTAAGATTAATTCAATTCTTATTCTTACACCATCCCTTTACCCACCGCAATCAATTCATCTGTATAATTAATCGAATGTTCTTCCCCTTGAAATAAGAAGTTGCGCAACATGGCTTTCCCCATTGGTGTTAAAACCGATTCTGGGTGAAACTGTACGCCTCGAACATTATATTTTCGATGTTTCATTGCCATAATAGCACCGTGTTCATCAACAGCAGTAATCTGCAAATCTTCTGGCAAATTTGGACGTTCTACTATCCAAGAATGATACCGACCTACTTCTATATTGTTCGGCAAGCCTCTGAATAATAAAGCATTTCCATCTACTACTTCGATGGGCGTTGCTACTCCGTGGTATACTTTTTCAATATTATGCAGCGTACCACCAAATGCTTCCCCAATGGCTTGATGTCCTAAACAAACACCTAAAATCTCCTTGGTTGGCGCATATCGTTTAATCAATTCAGGCATAATTCCAGCATCTTTTGGTAAACCTGGCCCAGGCGATAAAATGATTTTATCGTAAGCATCCACTTCATCTAAAGAAATGGCATCGTTTCTAAAAACGTCTACTTTATGTCCAATTAACTCTTGAACATATTGGACTAAATTATAAGTGAAAGAGTCGTAATTATCTAATACTAGGATTTTCATATTTTGATGGTTTGATGGTTATATTGTTGAATTACTATATTGTTATCGTAATAACAGCAAGCAATATAACCAAATAACAATGCAACAATTAAATTTTTTCTGCTTCAGTTAATGCTCGTTTCAAAGCCCCCAATTTATTATTGACTTCTTGCAATTCACTTTCTGGCACACTATCAATCACAATCCCTGCACCCGCTTGATAATACAAGGTATTGTCCATACTCATAAAAGAACGAATCACTATGGCTTGCACCATATTGCCATTAAAATCAATCAAGCCAATACCGCCGCCATAAAAACTACGATTTTGATTTTCGTATTCATTGATTAATTCTAAGGCTTTGTATTTTGGTGCACCTGATAAAGTCCCCGCAGGAAAAGTATCTGCAAAGATTTGAATCGGATTGGTGTTATCTTCTAATTGTCCATCTACTTTAGAAACCAAATGGATAACATGGCTATAAAAATGTATTTCTTTTAAGCTTTTAACTTCTACCTTTTCGCAATGCCGCCCTAAATCATTTCTGGCTAAATCGACTAGCATGATGTGTTCCGCATTTTCTTTAGGATCGGCGGCTAAATCTTTGGCACCCTGCGCATCTTGTTCATCGTTGCCTGTTCTTTTATAAGTACCTGCAATCGGATTAACGGTTGCAGTATTCCCACTAATTAACATTTGTGCCTCAGGAGAAGACCCGAAAATGGTATAATCCCCACAGTCAAAATAATACAAATAAGGGGAAGGATTAATAGACCGCAAAACTCGGTAAACTTGAAAATCATCGCCCTTAAATTTTTGTTCAAATTGGCGAGATAATACAATTTGGAAAACATCTCCAACTTTACAATGATGCTTCCCTTTACGAACTAATTCCCTAAATTCTTCGTCCGTGATATTACTAGATTCTTCTCCCTTTAATTCAAAATCAAAGGTATTAAACGCTTGATTTTGGATTAATTTTTCCAGCTTGTCCATTTTGCTTCTTTCTGGATAAATGTTTGGCACATTTTCTATCAGGTACAACTCGTTTTTAAAATGATTAAAGGCTATCAGAAAGCGATAAAGGGAATAATTAATGTCAGGTGTATCAAATCGGCGCTTCTCTTTATCAAATTTGAGCGTATCAAAATACTGTACGCCATCAAAACTGGTATGCCCTAAAAATCCGTTAATAGCACCTTCCGCTTGGATTTCTTCTACTTCAAATTGATTAATGAAATTTTGAAAAATAGCAGGGACGTCTGTATAATTTAATAAAACTTCCTCTTCTTTTTCTTCACCTGGAAGCGTTTTAGTCACCACTCCATTTTTTACCATAAAATTGGCAATCGGTTCTAAACCAATATAGGAGAAGCAACTTTCTGCTTGCCCAAAATCATTATTCTCTAATAAGATAGGTTTATCGAAATGTGCTCTTAGTTTAAGGTATAAGGTAATGGGCGTAACGGTATCTGCCAATTGTTTTTTTACGACCGTTTGTAACTTGATTTTTTTTGCGGTTGCTATCATGATTCTTTTTTGTATAATTTTTTTTCAATTAATTCTTCGCCTCAAAACAGGCATAATTATTAGCGATTGTTGGATTCAATACATCTTTTTCAAACTCTTTTAAACAAAAATGCCTAATTCTAAGATGTGGCTACTTTCACCCCCTGTTTCTCGTATTCTTTCCAAAATAGTTTCAAATAAAGCCAATCTATCTGGAGTAGGGATAAATCTTTCTGCCCAGCCTTTGGAAAATTCCAGGTCATGAAATTCATGTAATGCTTCAATTTTCATACTATTTTAATTTTGCAATCAATAAATCCAATAAAAAAAGCGGCTTGCCGAGTGAAATTCGACAAGCCGCTTTTTTGATATGATACAAATAAACGAGCGCTATCCTTCACCCTATTTTGGTAAAGAATTATGCCACCAACCTTTATTTAATAAATTTATCATATAGCTATTTTTATGTTTGCAAAGATAAAGGCATTTTTTTCTAAGATGCAAATTAATTAGTTCGATTTTTTATTTTTCTTCAAATTGACTATGCTTATCAACCGCACAATCCATCTATTTTCGTAGCAAGTTTCATTCTTTTTTCCCGAATAAAAACAGTAAAAAAGATAACTAATAATCTTTATGTGTTGTTTACTATTAAAGTATTGACTACTATACAGAAGATGTCAGAAATCAGATTTAAACCAGGTAAACTATTGATTATCAGCATTTTAATTTTAGGCCATCTGACTTCTGTCAGTTTATGAAATAAACGGTCTGACTTCTAACTTCTAAAATGTATAGTCGTCTAATCAAAGTATACCCCTTATAGATTGAATAAATAGTGGTAATCCACTAGCTTTACATAATCAATTTGATTTCTATAAAAACTAATATAATGAGTTACGATACAAAAATTGCTTGCCCTAAATGTGAATGGGAACCTGATGGTGGTGAATATTGGGGCTGTTCTTCTTGTGGACATATTTGGGATACTTTTAAAACAACAGGGGTTTGTCCTTCTTGCCAAAATCGGCATAAATTCACGCAATGTATTGGGCATGTTGGCGGTTGTAATGAATCCTCTTTACATGTCAATTGGTATCGAGAAATTGACAAAAATCTAAAAGAAGAAATTGAGAAAATAGAAAAATTGATTCCAGCGGAAATTTTATAATTTTCAATTTTCAATTTTCAAATGACTCTGTTTGAGAATTGAAAATTAGAAATTGGACATTAAAAACTGTTCAATGCCAATAATTCATGGGTAAAATAGGCTTCTTTCTTTTCATCAAACCAATTTCTTATCTTCCATTATTTTTGCTATATCGACTCTCTGATTTTTTCTATGTAATCGTTTATTATGTGATCAGATACCGAAAACAAGTCGTATTCACCAACCTAAAAAATGCATTCCCTCATAAAACCCCACAAGAAATTACTGCTATAGCCAAAAGTTTTTATAGTCATTTTTGTGATTTAATCATAGAATCAATCAAACTATTTACAATTTCAGAAAAAGAACTGCAAAAACGCTGTCGTTTCACCAATTTAGAACTAATAAAAGAATATGCACGAGCTGGGAAAAGTTTGGTTATTCCTACTGGACATTATAATAATTGGGAGATGGCAGGAACAGCTGTAAACTTACAAATCCCTCATCAGGCTATTGTTGTTTACTCGCCACTCAAAAATAAGTTTTTTGATAAAATGCTTAAGACTTCTAGAGGCAAATTTGGCACGGCATTGCTCTCTAAAAAAGCATTAAGGACAGGCTTAAAGACAAATCCTGCCCCATTAAGAGCTATTATTTTCGCAGCAGACCAATCTCCTACTATGGCTAGGGCAGCCTATTGGACTACTTTTTTGAATCAAGATACGGGCGTAATGATTGGTTCTGCAAAATATGCAAAACAATATGACTATCCTATTGTTTTTGGAAGTATTACTAAAGTGAAAAGAGGGTATTATGAAGTCGAATTTATTCCCCTAATTAATACCCCTAAAACATTTTCTTATGGCGAAATCACGGAAAAACATACTCGTCAATTAGAAGAAATCATTATTAAAAACCCGCAATATTGGTTATGGTCTCATAAACGGTGGAAACGGAAAAAGCCGTTGAATTTATAATCAATTTTTAGTAGGTAAATAAACGCTAGGTTCGCTTAAAAAAAAGGATAAAAATAAAATTAAGAAAAGCAGGGCT
>JAFMDF010000178.1 GCA_017857395.1 Bacteroidota bacterium
CCCTAAGTTAACTCTTTTCGCTAATTTAGTCCAACTTTACGTGGGTAGCCTAATAATGCTAAGTTATTGAATCTATCTGGTTTAGGTCAATTGAAATTTGTGGATGATTATTTAGAAATTTCTAACAATAGTTTGCTGAATAGTATAGCAGGATTAAGCCAATTAGCAGAAGTGGAGGGGAAACTTACCCTTGATAATAATGATGCCATGACCGATTTAAATGGATTGCAAAACCTGTCTATAATCGGAGGGGGATTAACGATTTCTAGAAACGCACTTTTAAGTGATTGTAGTGTGCTGTGTACGGTACTAAATAATGGGAATATCAGCGGTACAATTAATATTTCTAACAACCCAACAGAATGTAGTACGATTAATGAATTAAGTTTGGTCTGTACACCAACTAGCTGTCCTGTAGGTAATGTTACTTTGAATACCCAAGCGGAGGTTGATGTTTTTGCCAACCAATTTTCAACCTGTGATTCCATTAAAGGCAACCTAACGATTAATGGCAATAATAGCATTACGGATTTATCTAGCTTGTCCTTTTTAACCTATATCGCAGGCGATTTTAGAATATACAACACCTACCAACTTGATTCTTTGAATGGCTTGCAAAATATAACAACGATAGGCGGTTACATCAATATAGAAAGCAATACGAATTTAGTAGATATTTCGGCACTCGGGCAAATAGATACGATTACCCAATATGTCCGTATTTATAATAATGCTAAGTTATTGAACCTATCTGGTTTAGGTCAATTGAAATTTGTGGATGATAATTTGGAGATTTCTAATAATAATTTGCTGAATAGCATCACTGCTTTAGGGCAATTAGAAGAAGTGGAAGGTGGAGTTACGCTTGATAATAATGATGCCCTGACTAGTCTGAATGGTTTGCAAAATTTAAAGTCAATAGGTGGGAATTTGCAAATTTCCAGAAGTGCGGTGCTGAGTGATTGTAATACGGTTTGTTTTCTTCTTAATAATAATGGAGTTGGTGGGGCGATAAATATTTCCTCCAACCCTTCTATGTGTAGTTCTTTAACCGAATTAACGACCGTTTGTGCGGAAACTGATTGCCCCGAAGGTGATGTGATTTTGAGCACCCAAACAGAAGTTAATAGTTTTGTCGCTACTTTTGCTACTTGTGATTCTATGCCTTATAGTCTGACGATACAAGGCGGGAATAATATCATGGATATTTCAGGACTTTCCTTTTTGACGCATATCGGGGGCAACCTCAATATTCAGAATAATTACGTATTAACCAACTTGACAGGCTTAAGTAATATCAGTAGAGTAGGGGGCAATGTACGGATTACAAACAATACCAAACTAAGAGAAATTACAGATTTTAATGGTTTACAACATATTGGTAATGAATTGATTATTAGTCAAAATGATTCTTTGAATACCCTTGCTGGATTGGCACAAACTATGACAGTCGGTGGCCGAATGACTATTACTTACAACCGAGCTTTGACGGATTGTAGTGCCTTATGTGATTTAATTAATAACAATGAAATTGGTGGAGCTATTTACATCAATGGAAATCCCTCCGCCTGTAGTAGTTTGACGGAGGTGAGTACTTTATGTAGCGGCGCAAAATGCCCCGAAGGAGACATTGTTTTAACGACTCAAATTGAAGTGAATGCTTTTGTGACCGCCTTTGCTACTTGCGATTCTATGCCTGGCAGCTTAGAAATACGGGGTAATAATAACATTACGGATATATCAGGATTATCTTTTATTAAATACATTGCAGGCAATCTTGTTATTCAATATAGTTATGGATTGCAAGAATTGGCAGGATTTGAACAATTGGTGGAAGTCGTTGGAGATGTTCGGATTAATTATAATCGAAATTTAAGAGATGTGGATAGCCTTTATCGGCTAGTAACTATTGGTGGCGATTTGCATTTTAATGGAAATGATTCCTTGGTACATATTAATGGTTTACAGCAGGTCGATACGGTTGGGAAAAATCTCCAAATCCGAAATAATAATAAGCTCGGCGATTGTAGCGGTATTTGTGCTTTAATCAATGACGCTGATATAGGTGGTACGCTGAGTATTTATGGGAATCCATCCGCTTGTAGTAGCGTTACAGAGGTGACGACCTTATGTTCTGATGCAGATTGTCCAGAAGGAGATGTGGTTTTGCAAACCCAAAATGAAGTCAATGCTTTTGTGACGGCTTTTGCTACTTGTGATTCATTGATGGGGAATTTACAAATATCAGGTGGTAGCAGTATCAATGATTTATCGGGCTTGTCTTTTATTACCTATATCGCAGGAGATTTAATTATCACTAATAATTATGTTTTGGAGGAGTTGACAGGTTTGCAAAATTTGAAAAATATCGACGGAAACATTCAATTACAAAATAATCGAGATTTAACAAGTATTAGCCAACTTCAGCAATTGACCATGATAGCAGGTCAATTGAGGATTAATAATAATGATTCCTTACCCAACTTGGAAGGTCTTGACCAATTAGTTTCAATTGGCACAAATCTTATCATTCAAGGGAATTTTAAACTATCTGATTGTAGCGCTATCTGTTCTTTATTAGACGATGGAATGATAGGCGGCAATATCAATATCACCAATAATCCATCTGAATGTAGCACGGGTAATGAGGTACAATCGCTCTGTGCTTATGGAAGTCAAATTTCTACTTTGACGATTCAAAATTTAGCAGACACTTTAGAAGAAGGAGATTCTATCAAATTTAGCATAACGGTAGATTTTGCACCGACTGATTCATTTTGGGTGACGCTTTCTACAACTAATAATGCAGAAGTCTCCCTACCTAATTTAGTACCTATTCCTCCTGGAGAAACGACGGTATTAGTAGCTGAAAAATTACCTAATGATACTATCCCTGAAGCAAATGAGGCGATTACCATTACGGTTGGTGCGCCCTATTTATCAGCCGATAGTGAGCAGTTTATGATGACGGATAATGATGACATCCCTGCCATTTCCTTAGAAATATTGCAGGATACGATTTCAGAATCTGCTGGTATTTATGCGACTACAGCTATTGTGCATCGTTTGAGTAACCCAGTAGGGGTATTAAATGTGACCTTGAATGCTAGTCAAAGTAATGCCTTAATATTGCCAAACGGTCTATCCATGGCGAATGGTCAAACAGAAAAATCAGTTTATTTAGGAGTTTTAGATAACGGTACAGTAGATGGATTTCGCACAATTGATATTACGGCTAATGTAATCATTTCCAACTGTGCTTGTCCAGCAGAAACGGGGTCTTTAGGAATTGATACGAAAGCAATTACGATAGCGGATAATGATGGCCCAACGATTAGTTTATTCGTGAATCCATTATCCTTACAAGAAGGCGTTGGCAATGCGGGCACCTTAACCGTACAACGAAACACCTCAACTACTGCCGATTTGGAAGTGACGCTTAGTGTTTCTGATGCTACGGAACTCTCCCTTCCTACAACGGTTACCATTCCTGCGGGGGCACTTTCTGTGGAAGTACCCATAACGACCCTTGAAGACTTTATTACGGATGGCAATCAACAAGCCTCGATTCAAGCGAATGCGACAGGTTTTTCTCCAGGGATTGTTTGGGCGATAGTCACGGATGTTAATAAACCAGACTTAAAAATTGCACAAGTAAGGGTGCCAGAAGTGAATGTACCGTCATTGGATTTATTCCAATTTAGGGTTTTTATCAAAAATGATGGTTTTGCTACTGCACCCAATGGAATAACGTTAAAAGGATATTTATCGGAAAATAACATCATTGATGCTAATGATTTTTTAATTGGCGAATATCAAACGGATGTAGCCATCCCAGTAGGAGATACGGTAGAAATTGTTAATTTAGGAAAGACCCCCTATCAGCCCAAAGGATATAAACTGTTATTTGAAGTGAACCCAGAACAAGAGGTAACGGAGTTGTTGTATTTGAATAATACTTCTACTCCTTTGACGATGGGCATCTTACCTGATTATTTGGGAACGGCGGAGGTAGAGGATTCAATTTTTGTGCAAAACGAAAAAATTTCAATTACTGGAATTTCTCACAAACCTGATGGCACTATAGTCCCAAATGCCGATTTGGAAGTGTATATTATTACGAATCAGATTAGACGAACCATTCAAGTAACTACAGATGAAATGGGGCAATATATGACTCAATTTGACCCGATGCCAGGAGAAGCAGGACATTATACTATTGGGGCAGCCTTTCCCAATCAAGGAAGTAACATCGAACAAGATGCCTTTGATATCATTGGTGTTTTAGTGAATAATAATGCCAATATTATATGGAGTTTATTAGTGGAGGATACCCTAAATAGTCAGCTGTCTTTGCGGAATAGAAGCATGATTGACCTACCTAATTTAACCATTATTCCCTTATCCCTTCCTGCTGGTTGTGCTTTAACTTTTGATACAATTCCATCTTTTACAGGAGGAGCAACTACCAATATTTCTTATGAAATTTCGGGTTCGGAAGTAAACACCAATCAAGAATATATACAAATTCCTTTGGCAGTAGTGAGCGATGACGATACTATTCAAAGAGTTACAGCTTATTATTTTGTACAAGCTCAAAAAGCATACTTACGGGGCGAGATAAGTCGGATTGATACCAAAATATCTGCCGATAAATCAAGAACTTTTGAATTCAAAATTTATAATGATGGAATGGGAGAAAGTGGAGATATTGGGGTCAATGTACCTGAAGCAAGTTGGATGCAGTTACGGAGCCAAAAAATCCTGCCTTCTATGAGTGCTGGAGACACTTCGATTGTTATCTTAGAATTTATTCCATCTGCTGAACTTCCTTTAAATACGCCAGCAACAGGTACGATTAGGGTTATCGCCACAAATGGCAATAGCATTTCTATTCCTTATACTTTAGAAAAAGTGTCCAATAAAAAAGGTGGGGTAGTGGTAGATGTGATTGACAATTACACTTATTTTACGGAAGAAGCCCCACATGTAGCGAATGCGAAGGTAAAAATTAGCCATTACTTTACAGGAGAAGTTTTCGCAGAAGGTGTAACCGATGCGGATGGTTTATTTTCGGTAGATAGTTTACCAGAAGGAAATCTTAGATTAGTGGTGCAAGCAGATAAGCATCAAGGCTATGATGGATTGGTTAATGTTTCGCCTGGAGATGTGGTGACGGAAGTTGTATTTTTAAAATATCAAGCCATTTCTTTTACTTGGGATGTCGTGCCAACAACGGTGGAAGATGAATATGAGATTGACCTCATTATGACTTTTGAAACGAATGTGCCTTCTCCTGTCGTCCTTATAGAAATGCCTAAAACCTTACCTGCTTTGGTAGGTGATGAAACCTATTCCTTTAATGTAACCCTAACCAATAAAGGACTGATTACGGCGAGAGAAGTAGGGCTAATACTTCCCGATGACCCCGAATATGAATTTATGACCAATTACCTGCCAGTGGATATGTTGGCACAACAGGCGATTCAAGTGCCTGTGACGATGAAGCGAAAAGATAGTAGTAATTTGGATACAGGAATATCGGAAAGAGGGTCTTATCATTCTATCTCCAATAGATTAAATATTGGCACTCCTTCTATGGTTGCCAGTGGTAGAATGGATGAAAAATGTTCCGATATTGTCATCGCTCCTTTCTGGTACAAATGTGGAGAAAATGGGGTCTATGAACGAACCGCTACACTTTTTGAATGGGAATTCAGGGTTTGTTCTGGTGAACCATCCAAAACAACAGATGGTATTAAAACTGTTCTTCCTCCACCAGGCCCTGGTATATCTAACGGAGGAGGAGAAGATGATAAGTGTATTGATTGTAATGGCCCTCCAGGAGACTTTCCAGAGTTTAATATAGATTGTAAATGTAATGACTGTCTAAAGAATTTATTGTTGGCAGCAGCGAATTGCGCGCCAAGTTTAATTGGTAGAATAGGAGGGGGTGTTTTATGCTTAGTAAAGGGTTGCAATCCTTTTAGTCCACCAAACTGTGTAGATGGTTTATTGCAAGCAGCGGGTTTATGTGGCTGTACTTTTTGCGATTGTATTGCAGATGTGATAGACGTGGATGTAAAGAAAATAAAAAAATTGAAACTTAAAAATGTATTAGAAAATACTGAAGTTGATCAAGATGCACTAAAGGATAAACTACTCGATGCTATTAGTAATTTAGCCAGCGGTGGACATAGTGGCACAGAAGCATCTGCTAGAGGTGGCGGTGTTTTGCTCTTCCCAACGGTTTTAGATGGGCCAATGAAAGATATTGGTATAGCTAGTTTTATGCAACAATTACAGGATTATGGCGCAATCCTCTATTTTAATGACTTGATATTGAATGACAATCTTCTAGATTTTGTTGAATTGGTCGCTCCTTTTGTTCGAGATACGCTATTAATTACGTTTGACCAACGTAATTACATCATCTCAGAAATGGCGGCTTTTGATATAGAAATTTCAGAAATGGATGCTTTCTTTTCTAGTTGGAATAATACGGTAGAAGCGTGGGGATTGGGAATTTATGCACCTACTGCTGAATATCCTAATATCGTTAATAAAAATGAATTAGATTCCTTAACTAATAATCTAGCGTTAATTCAAGAATATGTAGAACTTCGAGGATTTGAAACGATGGATGATTTAGCGGACTATGCCATCGAAGAAGTAAAACGACTAACTAAAACTTCTAGCGACCCTAATGAACAGACTGCTTTTAACCCTGTATGCGCCTCCGTCAGTATCAATATCAGCCAAAAATTGACCATGACCAGAGAGGCTTTTGAAGGTACATTAAGTGTTTATAATGGCCATCCCACCGATGCTTTAGAAAATCTATCACTTAACCTAGAAATTTTAGATGAAAATGGTGTCAATAGCAATGACCTTTTTGAAATTGAAACGAATGAACTGAGTGTATTGACAGGAATTGATGGAATGGGGGTTTTAGATGCGGAAAAAGAAGGATTTGCTAAAATTATTTTTATTCCTGAAAAAGGAGCGGCGCCTACTGTTCCTAGAAATTATTCCTTTGGCGGCACTATTTCTTATTTAGATCCTTTTAGTGGGTTGATAGTGACCATGCCTTTAATTGCTGCTACCTTACAAGTCAATCCTAGCCCAGATTTATTTTTGCATTATTTCATGCAAAGAAATATTTATGGAGATGACCCATTAACTGCTCCAATAGAACCCATTATCCCTGCGGATTTGGCAGTGATGATTGAAAATAATGGATATGGAATTGCCCAAAATGTTTTTATTGAGTCGGCGCAACCAGAAGTGATAGAAAATGATAAAGGGCTTGCAATACATTTTAGTTTAATTGGTTCTAAATTACAAGGCGCTGATAAAAACTTAGGATTGAACACGATTGGTTTTGGTAATATAGACCCTTTTAAAACTAGAATCGGACAATGGTATTTCACAAGTAGTTTATTAGGGCATTTTACGAATTATGAGACGAATTTAGTGCATTTAGATAGCCGAGGAAATCCCGATTTGAGCTTGGTTAGTGGGGCTACTCTACACGAGTTGATTCAGACAATACAAGTGTACACAGTCGAAGATGGGATTGATGATTTTTTAGTGAACGAAATTCCAGATTTAGAAGGGATTCCCGATGCTATTTATTTATCACAAGGCAATCAAGTTTTTGATGTATATCCCGCAGAAAATGGAACGTTTACAGGAAATATTTTGGCAGCAGGTAATACGACTACTTTAACGGTTGACCCCTTTGCCCTTGGATGGAACTATATTAAATTGGATGACCCTGGCAATGGCGATTTCAAGATTGTTAGTATCACGCGCAACAGTGATAATCAACAGATTCCATTAACCAATGCTTGGTTGACACATGTCACGATTCGAGATACCCGAGCCCCCGATTATGAAAATAAATTCCACTTCGTAGATGATTTTGATACCGTAGATCCTACTAGTTATACGGTGGTTTGGAGCCCAAAAGACCCCAATCCGCCTGAAGTTTTAAGTATTACAGGGCATCCAGCTAGTGTAACTGCCCAGCAAGTAACAACCCTAACCGTTACCTTTAGTGAAGCAATTATTGATAGTAGTTTTACAGCAGAAGATGTGATGCTTTCGCTTCAAGGTGGGGCGAATATAGTAGATGCTTCTGTGAATATTACTAAAATAGATGCGGTTACTTATGAAATTGATATTTCTGGGTTGACGACTAGCGATGGATTTTATGTGTTTACCGTGCAAGCAGCAGGCGTAATGGATTTAACAGGAACGGACGGCCTTACGGGGAAACAAGCATCTTGGACGCAGTTTTTGGATGTACCGTCTGTTTTAGCTTTCCAAAATCTACCAGAAAATGGGATTGATACTGGTTTTGATACCATCCCTGTTTATTTTAATATGGAATTAGACCCCAATACTGTAACAGCAAATCGTTTTTTCTTGACTAAAGAAGGCGTGATGCAAGCAGGGACTTTAGGTTTGCGCTTACTAGATACAGACAATCGACTATTTGAAGTATCCGCTATCGACCAAGTAATGACCATGGATGGAGATTATCAATTCTGTGTGGATTTAGTTAATATTCAATCTGCCAACCAAACAAATGGTTTAGATACCCAATGTATTGCCCTAACTTTGGATAAAACAGGACCAACGCTGACAAATATGGTTCGGTTTAGAACAGGGGGCTTAGATGACCAACACTATACTGGGGTACAGCTTAATTTTAGTGAAGATATTGGTGAATTAGATACGTTCTCTTTTGAATTGAAGAAAGATATGGTTGTCCAAACCATTACGCCTTTAGACCTTAAAATGGTGGATGAGGATTGGTTTGAAATTAGCTGGCTTAAATCTTTGACTTACGAAGAAGGGAATTATTCTATTAGTTTGAATATGGCAGGCGTGAAAGATAAAGCGGGTAATACAGGAAGTGGAATTACTACCCAAAATTGGACGGTTGACCGAACGGCTGAATTGGTAATTACCAATCTACAGATTAGCCCAGATATGGGTGTTTCTAATACGGATGGTATTACTGCTACTAAAAATTTAACAATCAATTTTTCTATTAACGAGGCAGCAAGGAATATAGCGGTTTACCAAGATGATAATAGTACGCTCCGTTTATTAGCAAGTCAAACAAGTGCTAATGCGGGGGCTTTAAGTTTCCCTGTAAGTTTTAATACAGGTGGGCAAACAGCTGTGGTTGTGAAAATGGAAGACCTTATGGGAAATACCGTAGAAGCTTCCAAGATACTCTATATAGATGAATCGGTATTAACGGCTGAATGGGATTTATCCCCTGGGCAGGAACTAGTAACACACCCGAATCAATTGTTAGTTACCTTCGGAGATACCCTCTTAGGAACAATTGCTGACCCTGCAACTGCTTTGAGTTTCAGCTATAATAATACACAGATTGAGCCGACCAACTGGACTTTTTCTAAGACTTCTGACCTAACTTATTTATTCTCCAATTTGACAGATTTTGGTCAGGAGGCAGGAGTTTATAAAGTAGGATTAGACCTTAGCCAATTCAATAAGCAATTTAGTGGAGGCACAGGAAATGCGATTATTTATACGAGTTGGGAATTAGTAGATACCAATAAAGCGCCTATTGCCGTAGCAGGAAGCGATACCCTAATAACCGAAAATACGTTAGTGATGCTTGATGGTAGAGCTTCTTATGACCCTAATGGAGATGACTTAACCTATAAATGGTATCCTCCAGCAGATGTAATGCTAAACTCAGATACGCTTCCCAATCCTACTTTTGTGATTACTGCTACTGACCAGGGCGCTAATTACTCCTTTTTATTATCTGTTAGCGATGGTAAAGAAACCAATACGGATGTTATTAGAGTTGAAGTAGCATTAGTGCCAGATTCCATAAACATTCTTTCTATTCCAATGGATACAGCTTACTGTGCCAATGATAGTTTACTGATTGATTGGGAGATATTTGGGCCAATTAAGCGAGTAAATATGCATTTGTCTTCTGATAATGGAGCTACCTTTTCTTTAGTGATTGCAAGCGAGGTCGATACTTCAGAAGCGCCTATAAAATATCCTTTAGCAAGCCTTTCTGGTTCGCAATTTATCTTGCAAATATCCGATACGACCACTAATGGATTTATTGCCTTGAGTGATACGTTTTCTATTAGAAAGACAGATACGACAAGTTTAGAAATTATAACTTGTAATCCTGGTGATGTTGGCGTCATGTACGAAACCTTTACTAATAGTTTTGGCTGTGACAGTATCGTAAAAATGACTTTTATTTTGGATACCGCTCCTCCAGTTATTAGTTGTTTGAGTACTTATACCCTGAATCTAGCAGCAGATAAAACGGCGACACTTAGTGCCAATCAAGTAAATGATGGGACGATGGATAAATGCAACGACTTTACGCTTAGTTTGAGCAAAACGACCTTTACTTGTGCGGATTTAGGAACACAAACGGTTACTTTAACCGCTATAGATGATATGATGAACCAGTCTACTTGTAACATAGAAGTAACGATTACAGATAGTAATTCTTTCTGTAGCGACGATTGTCAAAGTGGGAGTTTGACCATTAATGATAACCCAATGGCAAGTGGCGATTATTTTTATCAGGACAGTATTATTTCTGCTGGAAAAATTAATTTGGATACGAGTGTTACTTTTAAAGCAGGTAAAACGATTCTTTTATTGCCTGGTTTTGAAGCGAAAGCGGGCGCTAATTTCACGGCTAGCATTGTAAATTGTTCGACTAATATTATTCCTGAAAAAACGCAGGTAGTATCAAAAAGCATAAGAAAACTACCTGAATTTCAACTAGGTCAGAATAGACCAAATCCTTTTAATAAAAATACCATTATCGACTATGCTATTCCTGAGTATGCGAATCAGGCAATGATAAGAATCACGTCTCATTTTGGACAATTTATGGAAGAAATACCCTTACCTAACATAGGAAAAAGGCAGGTCGAAATTAGCGGAAACAATTTCTCCGCAGGCATTTATTTTTATTCCTTAATTGTAGATGGTGAAATTTTAGAGACGAAGCGGATGGTGCTGACGAGGTGATCGAGTGTTCCTATTAGGCGGCTGTTTCCCACAGCCGCCTAATTTTACTAATTTGGCAAAAGTGATCAGAGCGCCAAAAAAATTACTAGGTGTTTGAGTTTGAAATAGACGTAGAAAAATTACCTTTACACTATATTTTTTTAATTCTATTTTTTCATCAAAACAAAAACGGAAAATTATGTTAATGGCTTTAAAAGTAATCTTAGGTTTAATTGGTGGTTTATTACTATTTCTAGGCGGTCGATGGATGTTTGCACCTGATAAAATTATGGCAGAACATGGAATTGAGGCACGAAATGCAACGGGAAAAAATTTCCTTAGAGGGGATATGGGCGGCCTTTTAATTGGAGGGGCAGTCGTTATTTTTATGCTGCTTTATCAGGGAGTTGCACAATGGGCAGCGCCTTTAATTGTTTTAATGAGTACGGTCATTTTAGGTAGGGTCGTCAGTTTGATAGCAGATGGTAAAAGTAAGCAAGGCATTCAAGCGATTATTGTGGAAGTGATTATTATTGCCTTGATTGTTGGAATTGCTGGTATGTCTTAATCTATTTAACTAGTGGCGCAGACTTTAGTCGTACTGATTACTCATAAGTTTGAAAGTGGCAGAATTAAGGGCTTTAGCCCTGACCCCGTCTATAGAAATGCTGAATACCCAAAAAAATCCCAAAGGAGCATCGCTATGTCACCCTATTTCTGACGGTGTCGAGGCTAAAGCCCCTCTAAAATACAGGTAATCCTTCAAATCTACAGACAGAGCCGAAGCTAAAGCTCCTAATTTACGCTAAAAAAGATAACCTCATCGGACGGCGCAACCATTCGACGAGGATGTAGCATCACTTTCTTATTCTAGACAATGATAGGTACAAACAAAAATTACTCTCCAATTTCTACCTTCTTTATTTTATTCCGACCATAAAAAACAGGAAAATACATTTCTTCTGCTTTGACTGGATTTAAGGTATATGTGCCCGAAAACCTTGGTTCTAAATTAATGCTGTAGGTATAATTGCCTTGAGGAAGGTCTCGACAATAAATAGCGACTTTCTCTTTAAAATATTCCCGATGGACTTCATAATTACGTTGATATTGACCACCATTTCGATACCAAGAAATAGGTTGTGTTTTCGCACCATAACTACAACCTGCTGGAATGGGAATTTCTATTAGTACATATTCTGCTTTGCGCTTTACTTCGAGCTGAACGGTTAAGGTTGCAGGTTTGGTCGCAACTAATCTTGGGGTGACGATTTCATTTTGTTTTAAAACAGACTGCACCTCAAATATATCTGATTTTGGACTAGGATTCTTATTCCAAAAGGTTTGATAAGCAGTCATATACAATGGGGCATTTCCTTTTTTTAGGAGTTGAATGGGTTTGCCGTCGGTAAATGTTTGTTGAAAAGGGAATTTAGTAATTGTTTGCTGCCTAGCACCGATTAAAGTAAGCTTATTTGTTTTAGTATTTTTAGCACTTCTAGCTATTTCATCGGCTAAAAGTATCGCTAAAGTTTTGGCAGTTTGAAAAGTATTGAGCCAGCCATATTGCCCTCTTTTTCTTAAAATATATCTGGTAATGCCTTGGCAAACCTTGGTTTTTCCTGCTTTTTTCAAGATTTGAAAAGCCAATAAACTATTTTGAATATCGGTGTTAGACCAATGATAACCAGGATTACCCCAATAAGCATTTCCAAAAATATCTGCCTGTTGGTATTTGTACAAAGTGTCTAAGGAATGAGGTAATTCATGGGCTTGTTTGATTTTTAAAAGCGTTAGTTTTTGATGCAAATTTTTAGCTTGTAGACTAGTATCTATTTTAGTAATCCATTGTTGAAAAGCTCCTTTTTGGTCAATATCTGCAAATAATTCTAAAACTGTTAATAAATCTTGCGCTCCAAAATTGGATAAGTTATTGGTTAGAAATAATAAGCCATTATTTAAAGCTTTGCTGGTATAGCCTGCTTGCTTGGCTTCGTGCAAAGCATTCACCATATAAACCGTCATCCAAATATTCTCCTTGTCTCCTTTCCACCAACCCCAAGTACCGTTTTTATTTTGTGCTTTATCTAAACGCTTGATACCCTTTTGAATCAATTGTTCGTGTGTAAAAGGTTGACCTTGATATTCTTTAATTTGTTTAGCCAATAATAAGGCCCTTAATTTACTGGCAGTTTGTTCATTGCAACCGTGTGGATACTGGATTAAATAATCCACATTTTGCATCAATAAATTTTGTAAATCTCCTTCAATTCTTACGGTAATAGGTAGATTTTTATCAGGGAAATCTAGCACCAAAGTAGTGTCTGTATCTAATAAATAAAAACTGCCTTTATTTTCTAGAATACCCTGTGAAAAAATGGGAATTTTGCGCTGTTCGCCATCTCCATAAGCGCCATTATTGAGCTGATAACTTAAGCTAATCGTATCTTTTTCTGAAGCCGCTTTTACTTCATATTTCTCTATAATGGCATCTTGAATGGTTGCTGATTTTTTGGCGACTATTTCATTATTGACTTTAAAAGAAGTATGAATTTTAAAAGAATCATCAGTAAAATTAATGGCTTTGCCAATCACTTTCGCTTTGTCTCCTTCTACCATGAACCGAGGAATAGCTAACTGCGCAACTAATGGCTTAAATGCATTGGTATTGGCAAAACTGACGCCGACCCTTTGTTTTTTATCCATCCCAATAACAAAAGTTTGCCATTGGGTCAAATTGTCGGGGAAGACTGTTGTAAAATGTGCTTCTCCATTACGGTCAGTCACTAGATTTGGTTGCCAAAAGGCATGGTCTTGGAAATTGCTTCTTAGTTGATTATTGGCAGGTAAAATGTTTTGGAGTAAACTTAATCGCTTTTGTTTTTTTATTTCTTGGATTTGTACACCAGCTACCTTTCCTGCTAATTTATCGCTTGTAATTGTTGCCCTAGCATAACCTAATGCTTTTTTTTCTTTTCGGATATTTAACCCAGTAACAACGACTTCTAATAGTTCTAATCCTTCCGAAAGGGTTACCTGAATATTTGATGAATTCGCAGTTGCCTGAACTTCCTGAGTAGCATATCCTGTATAAGAAATGACTAATTTATAATCGCTATTGGGGACATTTAAGGTGTAATTTCCATCAACATCTGTAACTGTTCCTATTGTTGTTCCTTTGATTAAAACAGAAGCACCTATCAATGCTTCTCCTGTTTCATCAGTAACTGTACCATTGAGGGTTATTGGAAAATAGTCATAGGCAGAAAGCGATGTTTTACTTGGAGTAGTGGTAGGGTTGTGTGGTGGTTTTTGCGACAAACCTTTTTGTATTTCCTTTTTCGATTTAAAAGAAATTTGTTGAAAAATTTCTCCTAAACTGTCTTTTTGAAAAGTAATTTGATTGAGATTAAGAAACAACAATTCTTTTTCGGTTAATTCAATGTTTACTTCCGCAAAACTGCTATCTTTTTTTACCAAAATTAATTGATAACTTCCTGATTCATCTTGTATTTTTCGAGTGGTAGGTTTTAAGGTATAAGCTGCTGCCTCCTTTGATTTCCACAGGATTGCAATTAACTTAGGCGATTGGTCATCTAACTGAAATTGTAATTGACCGTATGTCGTTAATGATTTTTTGTTGACGTCATGGTAAATAATGGTTCGACCTATTTTTTTAGGCGTATTGGTTTTTCTAGTAATATCTTTAGGGGCATAAACGATTGCATGAGGTTGTTGGAGGGGTAATTTTTTAGGAAAAGATATTTTACCTTCCAAAAAATTATACTCATAAAGTCGTTCTCGATTTTTACTTAATTGATAATTAAAATTAGGTTCAAAAAGAAAGCTTGTTTCAAAACTATCTTTTAGTACATAATTCAACGATTGATTAGGATAGAATGGCCCTAATTTAAATGTTTTTTGAGGACTATATTTTTGAGGAGAAAAAATGTGAATATTAGTGCTGTCTTGAAAGAGATGATGCTTTCCGCTCTTTGGCTGAAAAACAAACATGGTGTTTTCAATAAGCTGTTTTTCTAAAGGTGTCATTAATAGACTTGCCTTTGTTTGCTTGATAGACAGCGGGTTAGTTAATTCATTACTTAGTTGCACTCGATTGGCCCCTGTACCATCCAACTGATTCACATCAATAGAAAATTCTAATTTCTGTCCTTTTTTTAGTAAAACAGAATCAACTTGATAGGTATAATTTTTTGTTCGTAATTGAATAGAATTATACCCTTCCTGCCCAACAAAAACATAAGGCGGATTATCATCCACATCATAATAATAAACCAATTTCCGATTGCAATAAATCATATAAATCGGCTGTGCTCGCCCATCTTTAATTAAATAAGGGGCAAATTGAGCGATGTTTTGATGGAAGTCAGTTTTTTGAACAGCATCGTATTGCATAAAAACACCCGATTCTGGAAAGCGCAATTGATAAAATAATTGACTATCAACCCTAGTTTTAGTCGCCCATGATTTAGTGATTGGTAAGCTGCCTTTAGGAAATAAAATTTTAGGGCTGATAGCAATATCGTGAAAGATTTTTGGCGATTTGGATAGTTTATAGGGTACTTCTAATTTGGTAAAATGACTGTTGTTGTTAAATTGCCCATTAATCGAACCAGCCGTTAAATTTACGCCTTTGATAAGGTGATTTTTCTGATTCCTAACAATGATTTTTATAGGGATTTGTTGCCCTGGAATAACTGTTTTTGGTTGTTCGATGGCGATATTTAATGCTTTTTTTAGATAGATAAAACGCTCCTCTTTTTGCATGAGTCTTCCTGCCCAGACATATTGATATTTTAAAACATAGTTCTTATTAGCAACCGCATTTCGATTAAGGACAATGTTAGTTTGGTCGCTTACAGATGTTTCTACTAATTTCTTTCCTTTATACAATTGGTACGTAATGGATAATTGACGAGGGTTTTCTAGTTTAATATTTACCTTATTTCCATGATGTTTGCCATTAATCCCAACTAAATCGAGGGAGTCTTCTAGCATTAGGGAGATAAAATCGGGGCTATTTGGAAAACTAATATCATAACCATAAAGTTGCCCATTAACTCTTTCTTTATGTGGAAGTTGTACTAATTTTGTGCCTTCTAAAGATTCATCTTCATCATAAACAAACCATTCTACCATTGATTTTTTAGTGCTCGTATCTGAACTAGTACCGATGATATACGCCCCTGCCAACGTTAGCGATAATGGCTGTGGTTGAACGGGTGCTTTGATAGCGAAACTCAAATTTTTATATTGAACTTCTCCGTTACTATTAGTAAATTCAGCTTCGGCATAGACAGGCAATTCAACTTTAGAAAAAATGCTATCTGGCACTAGAATCTGAGTCGGTTTATTGGCGGATAAAGGAATTACTGTTTCCCAAAGTAGATTTTTGACGATTACTTGTTTATCAAAAAAACGATGGTTTGGAATGTTTTTTTGCGGCGTGTACTTTGTACGCAGGGTTAAGCGAAGCGTACCATCAGGAATAAATTGCCCTGTTTTAAATCTGCCTGCTGCTTTTAGACTGACTTTTTCTCCGTATTCATACACTTTTTTATTAGAAGTAAGGGAATAAATCACTTCATCTAATTGATAATCTTCATACAAAAAACGATGGGATTTAACTTGATAGTCTTCCCATTTTCTATTATCATAAACGTAAATAGTATTCGATTTATCTAACGTTAAATTTAAGGAATCGTGAAGTGGAATATTTAAAATATACACCCCTTTTTCTACAGGCGACCCCATTTTTGTTAGCCTATTTTTTCCATTATTATTCAGCTGAAACTCTAAGGGGCGATTTAATGGTTTGCCTCGTTTATTGGTAAAATAACCTTTAATTTTCAAAGTATCATTAGGTCGATATTTTGGCTGACTTAGGGCTAAATATCCTTTATATATTCGACTTCGATTGGGAAACCATTCTCCATAAGCAAAACCGTCCTTTAAGCGCCACCAGATTCTTTTAGTCAAACGGATAGGGGCTTTTATTCGGTAGGCAAAAGTTTTGGAATATTCATCATTCATATATCTATTTTTTATAATATTATAAAAAATAACTTCTCCATTTGCTTTGACCATTATAGGCGTTACTTTTTCTTTCCATTTTTTTAGTCGATAGCTATTTGTTTTTTTATCAAAAGGAATGGCTTTGTTCTTTAAGAAAACCGAGGCATTTGAGATAGGAATCCCCATAGAATCAATGACTTCTAACATTAAATCCCGTTTATTACTTCTCGAAATAAGGGAGATAGAAGTATTCGCAATCACTTCCAATTGCAATTGTTCTTGCTGAGGATACGCCTTGACAAAATACCCTAATCCAAGAGCTGGTAATTCCTTCTTAAACGTACTATCAACCAAGGTATGTAAGTAGCTTTCATTTAAGGTAGTGCCTTTTTCTAACGCAATATATTCATCAGTTGTGATTTGATAAACAAGGGTTTGGTATGGATTATTCTGTTGACTGTATAGGAGCGTAGTACTCAAACAAAGCAATAATAGTAAACAATTTTGGTACATAGCTAACGGGTTTTTTAGGTATTAAAATCAGGAAGTTGTTCAATAGATGCAAAAAAGTAGGAAGAATGCATAAATGATGAATGACTTTTTTTCTAGAGATTTGATATATTTGTATGATTCCTAACCTTTTTTTTGCTAATTTGTAACAATTTTGCAAAAACAAATAGATTCTAAGAGAAAACGGTAATAATTAGCTATGAGAGAAAACCCCAAACATCAGTTTGCGGCGGTTATGTTTGCAGATATAGTGGGCTATACTGCCCTGATGCAAAATAATGAAAAACAGGCACTTATAAAATTAAAGAATTTTAAATTAATATTAGGGACAAAAGTCGCTGCTAATAATGGTCAAATTATTCAATTTTATGGAGATGGTTGTTTAGTAGTTTTTGAGGAAGCTACTGCTGCTTTGAATTGTGCGATGGTTTTACAAAAGGCTTTTCAAGGAAAAGCGGCAATTCCCGTTCGGATAGGCTTGCATGAAGGAGAAGTGGTTTTTAGAGATAATAATGTTTTTGGACATACCGTCAATATTGCCTCAAGAGTAGAATCTATGGGGATTTCAGGGGCTATTTTGATGTCTTCTAATTTTCAAGAAAGTCTATATAAAAGCACGTTCTTTGGAGGGACTAACTAGTAAAGACCAAGAAAAAACAGGGCAAGCTTATCAACAATTGCTAGCAACTGCCTCGACTAAACCCTTTTCCTTTTTTTGGGTAAGTGTTGAATTGATGCAATCTAATTTATTACCTGATGATTTCAGAGCACAGCAAGAAAGAGATTTGGTGGAAGCTTATCAACCATTAACTCCCAAAAATCCTAATAGACTCTTTTGGCGCAATTTCATCGCACTTGCCGCTAAAGATGAAGTCTTATTAGCGTTGAAGAATTTGGATAAGTTAACCAAAGGATTAGAAATTGGGAAGGCTACCCTTCTAGCGTTGTAAAATATTGCCTTTCAAAGATTTATCTTTCCT
>JAFMDF010000179.1 GCA_017857395.1 Bacteroidota bacterium
TTTGTCAAATTTTATTTTTTTATATTCTTATCCCGTAAAATATGTAGTTGAACCCATATTCTTTCTGTCAGCTAATTCTTTATTCGCACAGTATAATATAGGTACGTCTAATGGGCTGACGGGTACCATATTGAATAATGACGCTTGTCCCAGTATAGGAGATTTATGTGCCCCTATTGGTATATGTGACGTAGGAGATGACTTTAACCTAATGGCGGGTCATTTAGATAAGTTCATAGATACCCTGAATGGTGACCAATCCTTTGGTATCGAGTTTGTGTATTTTACTGGCACCACGCCACCTGCCGACCCTTATATTGGCGGGACTAGTTTAGGCACCGCACCTTTTGCTAATTTAGTAGGAATAGCCCCTAATCAATCCGCAGGAATAACGGTATCAGGAAATACCTTAGCACTTGGCGATTATTTGATTTATGCCATCCTTTCCCCAGCGTATAATGACCCTACTTGTCGCCCTGCTCAAAGTGTATCCTTTAAGGCGGGAAATCCAGCGTTGTCCATTTCCAATGGTTCGACAACAAACCCTGTTGTTTGTTCTAATGGTTCTGCTACGCTCTCTGCGGAGGGATTTATTGGCAATGCCCTCAACTTTGCAGGAACGAGGGCCGTACCTAATTTTGTAGAAGTACCAGATGATAATTCGCTTGATTTTACTACTGAAGCCAGTATAGAAATGTGGATTAACCCTGCTAATTACAAAGGCGCTATCATTGGTAAACCTAGGGATGCCAGAAGAATTGGGACGGCCTTTTTCTTTAGAGGTGGAACTACACTTAGGGCACTTTTTCATAATGGAAGTCAGGAGTTTGTAGATATACCTAATATTCAAAGTGTTATCCCTTTAAATACTTGGTCTCATATTGCAGTTGTCCTTAGTGGAACTTCTTTGACTTTTTATGTTAATGGGATACAAGCAGCAACAAAGCCGCTGACAACAGCTCCTTTTACGCTGCTTAATTCTCCTGCTTCGTTGCAAATTGGAAATAGAGGACCAGGTTCTAACTCTTATTATACAGGAAGTATAGACGAAGTCAGATTATGGAATACTCCCCGTACCCAAGCAGAGATACAGGCCAATATGAATCACGAAATAGCCCCTCAAACAGGCTTAGTCGCCTACTACCCATTCAATGAAACTGGAGGTTCTTGTGCCATTGATGCTTCTGGTACAGGGAATACAGGTGTTTTTTCTTTCGACCCGCCAATGAGGGAAAGTCCTTCTACTGCACCCGTCGACTTTTTTAGCACTTATACTTGGTTACCTGGTGGACAAACGACAAAAACGATTACGGCAACTACTAATGGTATTTATACCTTGACTGCTACTGCGGAGAATGGTTGTACTGCTACGGATTCCGTACAAGTAAATGTAAATCTTCCTAAACCTATAGCAAACGCAGGTGTAGACCAAATGGTTTGTGCTGGACAAAGTGTAACTTTAAATGCCACAGGAGGCGGTACTTATGCCTGGACACCAACAACTGGATTGAGCAATCCCAATATTGCTAACCCGACTGCTAGCCCAACAGATACGACCGTCTATACGGTAACAGTGACTGGCGCAAATGGATGTTCCGCTATAGATTCTGTACAAATAAATCCTATCCCGACTGCGGATGCAGGAATGGATGTAACCATCTGTGCTGGGGATAATACGACTTTATCTGCTAAAGGAAGCGGTACTTATGTTTGGTCGCCAAGTACAGGGCTAAGTAATCCCAATATTGCCAATCCAATTGCTAATCCAACAACGACGACTATCTATACCCTTACAGTAACAGCTAATGGATGTATGGCTACAGATATGGTGGAAGTGACGGTGAACCCTACACCCGTAACGAATATAGCGGATGTTACTATCTGTAGTGGATCAAACATACAATTAAATGCGACTGGAGGCGCTACTTATGCTTGGAGTCCTGCTACAGGGTTAAGTTCAACGAGTCTAAGTTCTCCTATAGCGAGCCCTGCGGTTACGACAGATTATATGGTAACAATCACTAATAGCGCTGGATGTAGTGTTATTGACACCGTGAAAATTACGGTTACGTCATCTCCTATAACCAATGCTGGTTCGGATGTTACTTTATGTAATGGACAAACCGCTCCTTTAATGGCTACAGGAAGTAGTTCTGCTGCTTATTCATGGACACCCGCATTAGGCTTAGACCAAGCCAATATAGCCAATCCAACGGCGAATCCGACCAGTACAACTGACTATATTGTAACCGTGATGACTGCGAATGGCTGTACAGGTAAAGATACGGTACAAGTCCTTATTAATCCTGCTGGTCCGCCAGTAGCTAATGCTGGTCCAGACGTAACGGTATGTACTGGACAAAGTATTACTTTATCGGGTGCTGGTAATGGAACTTATGCCTGGACACCTACGGCTACTTTGAATAATTCAACGATTGCTAATCCTATCGCCTCACCAACAGATACGACCGAGTATATCCTTACGGTGACGGACGCAACGGGCTGTCAGGATATGGATACGGTTAAAGTAACGCCTTTTCCAACCGCAGATGCAGGGGTACAAAATGTAATAAATATTTGCGAAGGCCAAACGGTTACGCTAAACGGCCAAGGAGCAGGAACTTATACTTGGAGTCCAGCTATAGGATTAAGTGCCACCAATATTGCCAATCCAGTTGCTAGTCCAACAACCACGACTACTTATACGCTTTCTGTCTTATCAAATGGATGTACGGCAACAGATACCATCCGAATAAATGTGAACCCTGCTCCTGCGCTCAATGCAGGGATGGATGTCACCGCTTGTTTAGGAGATAGTGTGCAATTAAATGCAACAGGCTCAAGCATTACTTCTTATGCTTGGACACCTTCTACTGGCTTAAGCGCCAATAATATTGCCAATCCAAAAGCCGCACCAGCTAACCCAGTGACCTATAAATTAACAGGAACGGGTAGTAATGGCTGTCCTGCAATTGATTCTGTGAAAATAATATTTCCACTTCCTGTATTAGTCCCTAATGCTGGATCAGATACAACGATCTGTAAAGGAGATGCGGTTCAATTAAATGCAACAGGAGGGGTAACTTATGCTTGGAGTCCTGCTACTGGATTAAGTGCGACCAATATTGCGAATCCAATTGCGAATCCTACGGATACGATTACCTATACCGTCACTGTGACGGATGCCAATGGTTGCACCAGTACAGACGATATTGAGGTGATTGTAACGCCTTTGCCAGCAGCCAATGCAGGCTTAGATGTGTCGATATGTAATGGTGCAAGTACGGTATTAAATTCCTCTGGAGGAAGTAATTATGCTTGGAGTCCAGCTACAGGACTAAGTGCTACCAATATTGCTAACCCAGTCGCAAGCCCATCAAGTACGACTAATTATATTGTTACTGTTACTACAGCGGGATGTATTAGCACGACTACCGATACCGTTCTAGTAACGGTTAGCGGAGGAACTGCTCCAATTGCAAACGCAGGGGCTGATGTGACTATCTGTTCAGGAGATACCACTCAATTATCTGCCACAGGGGGCGTTTCCTATTCGTGGAGTCCAGCGACAGGGCTAAGTGCCACTAATATTGCCAATCCAATGGCTAACCCTACAGATACCACGCTTTATACCGTTGAGGTAACAGATGCTAGTGGTTGTAAAAATATAGATCAAGTACAGGTAAATGTCCTTCCTGCACCTGTTGCTTCGGCAGGCCCTGATATTTCTATTTGTGGAGGGATGGGACAAGCGTTCTTATCCCTTGGACAAGCAGGGAATACCTATTCCTGGAGTCCTACTACAGGTTTAAGCGACCCGAATATTGCCATGCCTTTTGCCAGTCCACAAGATTCAACGGTTTATGTATTAACCGTAACTAATACTGCAGGTTGTGTCAATACTGATACGGTGGAAGTGAATGCACAACTTATCTATGTAGATTTAAATGCGACTGGAGCTAATGACGGTTCTAGTTGGGCAGATGCTTATACGGATTTACAAACAGCCATAGACCATCCATGTGTTAGTAATATTTGGTTATCAAAAGGTACTTACTTGCCAACCGAGGCACATAATGGAAACACAACTGATAATAGACTTAAATCTTTTCATTTTGATAGCCTAGCAGTTAATTTATATGGTGGATTTTCAGGCACAGAAACCGAACTTTCTCAAAGAGATACCCTTGCGAATCAAACTATTTTAAGTGGAGACTTTTTGGGAGATGATGTCATTACTGGCTCAGGAGGGACTTTAACGGTGATGAATAATGCGGAAAATGCTTATCGAGTAGTCGTGACCACAAGATTAGATAGTACTTCTATCTTTTCTGGCTTTACCATTTCAGGAGCTAATAGTACAGGAGCGCCTCCTTTTCCTTTTACGGCTAGCGGTGTAGCCACTAGTCGTTCAGCTAATAGCCCTGGTGGAGGTATGGTGAATATCAACTCTTCTCCAACTATAGATAATGTCATTTTTGAATTCAATTTTAGTATAGATTGTAATGGCGGTGGCATAGGCAATTATAATTCGGCTGCTCCGACGATTACGAACTGTGTCTTTTTTGCTAATAATGCGGATAACGGTGGCGGAATGTATAATGAAACTGCTGCTGCGCCGATGATTATTAACTGCTTATTTACTGGTAATAGAGCAGATAATGGTGGAGGAATATATAATAATGCTGCTGCTCCTACAATTATTAATAGTGCTTTTGTAGGAAATGCTGCTGCTGCTGATGGAGGTGGCATGAATAATCAAAATAATTCAACGCCAACGCTTATCAATTGTTCCATTGGAAATAATGTAGCGGCAAATGCTGGTGGCGGGATGGCTAATAATCAATCGACCCCAATGATTACTAATAGTATTATTTGGGATAATCGCGGGATAGTTACGGCTAATAGTATTTTGAATCAAACTAGTACCCCGTCTATTGCTTATAGTTTAATAGAAGGGAGTGGTGGAAGTGCTAACTGGAATGCCGCAATGGGGACAGATGCAGGAGGCAATATAGACGGGGATGCATTATTTGTTAGTGCGGGAAATGGGGATTTAGCTTTACGGGGTGGTTCTCCTGCGATCAATGCTGGAGATGCAGATAGTAATACGTCTATCAATACAACAACAGTTGATCAAGCCAAGAAAACCAGATTCTATAATGGGAGCATCATAGATATGGGGGCTTATGAATTTCAAGGAAACCCAACTATCATAACAGCTAATGCGGGTACTGATGTAACGATTTGTGCAGGAGAAAGCACTAATTTAAGCGCAACAGGTGGCACGACTTATTCATGGAGTCCTAGTACAGGCTTAAATGCAACCAGTATCGCGAATCCAGTAGCTACCCCAACTGTTACGACTATCTATACGGTAACGGCGACGGATGCTACTACAGGAGCATCAGCTACAGATGAAGTGGTGGTAACGGTGAATCCTTTACCAATAGCGAATGCAGGAATAGATGTTGCTATATGTGCAGGAGATAGTACAAATTTAAGTGCAACAGGAGGGACTATCTATGCATGGAGTCCATCTACTGGTTTATCAGCAACTAATATTGCCAACCCAATTGCTAGTCCAAGTACAACGACTACTTATAGTGTAATTGTAACAGACGCTGATGGTTGTTCTGGAACCGATGAAGTGGTCGTAACGGTCAATCTTTTACCAATAGCTAATGCAGGAACAGATGTTGCTATATGTGCAGGAGATAGTACAAATTTAAGTGCAACAGGAGGGACTATCTATGCATGGAGTCCATCTACTGGTTTATCAGCAACTAATATTGCCAACCCAATTGCTAGTCCAAGTACAACGACTACTTATAGTGTAATTGTAACAGATGCCAATGGTTGTTCTGGAACCGACGAAGTGGTCGTTACCGTCAATTCTTTACCAATAGCTAATGCAGGAACAGACATAACGATTAATGCAGGCGAAAGCACAAATTTAAGTGCAACTGGAGGAAGCAGTTATGCTTGGAGTCCTGCTACAGGATTAAGTGCGACGAATGTTGCCAATCCCGTTGCCAGTCCTCCGGTAACCACTACTTATACCGTTACCGTAACGGATGCGAATGGATGTACCGCCGTGGACGCAGTACAAGTGGCGGTTATAAGCACTAACCCTCCAGGAGCAGCCTTAGATTTTGATGGAACGGATGATTATGTGGTGATACCTAGTTCGTTGAATGCAGCTATTTCCAATACAATTACAATAGAAGGTTGGTTTAATTTTAAAACAACGCCTTCTAATGGCTCGGCTTTTATTACAGAATCTTTTTTAGGTGATGAGAATGTAATGTTTACGCTTACTGTTGATGGCTCTGATGTAGTCGGAGGTTTTTTCCTTGCAGGCTGGCACACTGCAAGAGCACCTTTACCATCTTCGAATACTTGGGTTCATATTGCTGCTACTTATGATCAACAAAATATCAAATTGTATTATGATGGGGTCTTGCAATCTTCAACTCCGAAGACCATAGCATTACCAAATGGAACAGAAGAATGGAGAATTGGTAGGAGATGGGATTTAGCTAATTATACAAATGGTTCAATAGATGAGGTTCGGATTTGGTCTCGTGCCCTTAATGCATGTGAAATACAAGAAGGGATGAATTGTGAACTAAGTGGTTCCGAAACAGACTTAATAGCTTACTACCAATTTAATCAAGGACTGGCTGGGGAAGCTAATTCAAGTGAAACTACTTTAACAGATGCTACTGGCAATGGATATGATGGTACCTTAACCAATTTCACTTTAACAGGTACGGCTTCTAACTGGGTGGAAACAGGAGGTGTCACCACAGGAATGACTTGCCCTGATATTTCTATTGCTTGTCCAATTATTGCTGGGGCTGCTCTAGAATTTGATGGGACAGATGATGGTGTAGCAATTCCATATCACAACGATTTTAATTTTTCAACAGGTGTCACTTATGAAGCCTGGATTAATGCTGATTCTTGGGTTTCTGGTTTTGCTACGGATGCGGTTATGGGGAATGACAATAATGCAAATGGTCGAAAAGGAGTGACCTTACGAGTAGGTAATAATGGAAACATCGGTTTCCTAGTAGCTAAAAATGATGGTAATTGGGCGGAAGCATTGACGAATACCAGTCCATTAACTACTGGACAATGGCATCATGTAGCAGGTACTTTTGACGGCACTACCGTAAAAGTGTATGTAGATGGGACTTTAATTAAATCTTTGTCGGCTCCTGGCTCAATTGTCCCTGCGACTATTCCTTTAAGAATAGGAGCTTCTGCCTTCGCGGGACGAAACTTTGATGGGGCTATTGACGAAGTCCGTATTTGGAATCGCCCCCTTAGTGACTGTGAAATCCAAGCAGGCATGAACTGTGAATTAAGTGGTTCAGAAACAGGATTGAAAGCTTATTACCAATTTAATCAAGGATTGGCTGGACAAACTAATCCCAGCGAAACTTCTTTAGCCGATGCTACTGGAAATGGACATACTGCTACCTTAACTAATTTTACTTTAACAGGTACGGCTTCTAATTGGATAGAAACAGGAGGTGTGACTACAGGAACAACTTGTATGGATATTGCCCAAACTTGTGGCATTACTTATGCAGCTGCCTTAGATTTTGATGGAACAAATGATTATGTCAGCCTACCGTCCAATACTAATATAAGTAGTGCTTTTACCGTTGAATTTTGGCATAAACCAATTGCTACTGGAGCTCACGCTGCAGTTGCCTCTTCAAGAATGGATTTTGATGGCTTTACTTTTTTTCTCCTTAATGGAAATTCTCCTCAATTTTGGGTAGCGGATGATAATAATGCAGGTGCTACTATCTGGACTAGGGTTGTTTCCCCTACTGCGGTCACTTTTGATGAATGGCAACATTGGGCAGGTGTCTATGATGGAGTAGGCAATATCTATTTTTATATTAATGGCAATTTAATTGGGTCAACCCCTTTAGCTGGTTCTTTTCTTTCTATACCAACTAATCCACTTTTTATTGGTAAAATCGGAAGTGGCTTCCCTTATAAAGGACAAGTAGATGAACTCCGGATCTGGAATCGTACCCTTAATGAATGTGAAATCCAAGCGGGTATGAATTGTGAGTTAAGTGGGACAGAATCAGGCTTAAAAGCTTATTACCCATTTAATCAAGGACTGGCAGGTCAAGCCAATGGTGGGGAAACTTCCTTAGAAGATGCTACTGGAAATGGCCATGATGGCACTTTAATTAATTTCACCTTAACGGGTACGGCTTCTAATTGGGTCGAAACTGGAGGTGTTACCACAGGAACGACTTGTACTAATATTACCCAAACTTGTAGCATTACTTATGCAGCCGCATTAGACTTTGATGGAGTAAATGATGAGGTGGTTATACCTACAAATTCAGCTTTTGAATTTGCCGATGGAACAATTGAAATGTGGATACGACCAACCTATAATAGTGTTAGTTACCAACCTACCATCATCGGTAACCAAACAGGGGGAGCTAATGTTCGCTGGAGTTATCATATCAACCAGAACCGAACCCATCTTACTGCTTATAATGGAAGTCCAGGCGTTACTTGGAATTATAATTTTAATCAAAATGAATGGTATCATATTGCTTTTGTTGAACAGGGGACTACGACTACCGCTTATATCAATGGTGTTTCACAAGGCAGTAGAATTTATGGTTCCTCTGGAACAACAGGCTTACCGCTACGCATAGGAAGTAGTGGAGGTGGGGAATATTTTATAGGAGATATTGACGAAGTCCGCGTTTGGAGTAGAGCCTTGAGTGAATGTGAAATCCAGGAAGGTATGAACTGTGAACTAAGTGGTACAGAAGCAGGCTTGAAAGCTTATTACCCATTTAATCAAGGACTGGCAGGTCAAGCCAATGGTGGGGAAACTTCCTTAGAAGATGCTACTGGAAATGGCCATGATGGCACTTTAATTAATTTCACCTTAACGGGTACGGCTTCTAATTGGGTCGAAACTGGAGGCGTGACAACAGGGACTGCTTGTCCTAATATTGCTGCTGCCTGTCCAAGCTTAGTTGAAATAGCACCAACTTCAAAAATTGATAATATCAATCAACCAATACTGATTGGCAATGAAGTGCCAATTAATTTCCAAGTTAGCCCTAATCCATTTATTAATCAGACGCAACTCTCTTTTGACTTGCCTAAAGCAGAGACGATATCTATCCAAGTTTTTGATAGAACAGGGAGGTTAGTGGAAGAAGTTTTATCCATGGAAAAACGGGCAGCAGGAAGTTACCAAATTATGCTAAGTGATGACAACTTATACAATGGCTTATTTTATATCATTCTTCAGACGCCAACAGAAAGAGTTGTCAAAAAAGTGATTGCTATAAAAGATGGCCGAGGCCGGAATAATGACGATGATTAATTCATTCATTCATTGGATAACGGCTGATGACTGATTCAGATAGCCATTTTAAAAAGTTTCCCAAAAAGATAAATAATTGATCATGTATAATAAAACGCTTTTACTACTTATTTTATTGATGTCCTTTTCCAGCGGAGTGTTTGGACAAGCTATGGAATTTCCCATTGGTGCAAGCCATGATGGTTTTACTTTTAGTAATTGGGGATGGGATAATGGGGTAATATTCGCTGCTGATGTGAGCGAATCATTTACCATCTCAAAAGAGGAAGATACTTGGGATTTAACCAGCTTTGAAACGATTAAGCTTGGAGCGGACGGCACCTTTACCGCCACTTCTGACTTGGACAGTACTTATGTCTTTACGCCAAATGAGGGGGAGACAACTCAAACGCATACCCTAAATTGGAAAGGAATCAAAACCTTGACCATCAGCCGTACTGATCTCGGTGAAATAGGAAACAACGCTTTTGATTTTGATAATCTAGCACACTTTGCTATTGATGTTTCCCAAGCAAAAGCGGTTAATTGTAATGGTGGAAGAGATGGGCAAGCTCAAATCCTACTCTCTGGAGGTACGGCGCCTTATTATGTAAATGGGATTAGTTATTTAAGCAATCCATTTACCATAACCGATTTATCAGCAGGGCCACAATCTTTTAAAATAACCGACTCCAATAATAATTCGATGTCTGGAGAAGTGACGATTATGCAGCCTGCTAATCCAATTATTCTTTCAGATAATTCAACAAATGTGGATTGTAAGGGGAGTCCGACAGGGATTCTCGATGTAGTGGTAAAGGGTGGAACACGAGGGGAAGCCTACTCCTATAATTGGGAAAATGCTGCTGGGGCTAATATAAGTATCGGGACTGCTCAAAGTTTAATTGGACAAGCAGCAGGTACTTATGGGGTGACCGTCACAGATGCCAATAACTGTACGCTAAGCACCAATATAACGATTACAGAACCTTCGACGAAAATACAGGTTTCACTTGACCAAATAATCCCCGCTTGTGACGGTAATAGTTTGGGCGAAATAGCCATTAGTACCACTGGAGGAACTGGCAATTATTCCTATCGTTGGGTAGATGCGCTTAGTAATGAAATATTTGGTATTCAAGAAGACTTAAGTGAAATATCCACAGGTACTTATGCTGTCACAGCTACTGATGCTAATAACTGTACAGCAACTCTCAGTGCAAGCCTGACTGAGCCTGTTGCAGTAATAAGCCCAGATGTTACGCTTTGCCTTGGAAATAATACGACACTAAGTGCATCAGGAGGTAGCACTTATGAATGGTTTCCAACTACTGGATTGAGTGCGAGTAATGTAGCAAATCCAATCGCTGCTCCTACAGAACCGACTTTTTATTCTGTCGTCGTAACGGCGGAAAATGGATGTGAAGATTATGAAGATGTATTTATTATGGTAGATTCAGAAGATGTGAATGAAAATGGAATTGGAGACGAATGTGATTGTGAAGGATTCACTAGTGAATTTGTAGTGGAAGGAATTTTTGACAACCAAATCCCAACAGGCGAATACAAGGCAGGCGCAGAGCTTTCCTCCACAGGAGTTGTCAATGATGGTAGTACCGTAAGTTTTGTAGCGGGAGAACGAATCTTATTGAATTCTGGCTTCCATGCCAAAGCAGGTAGTGTTTTTTCCGCAAATATAGAACCTTGTGTAATTGTGACACCTTTCTTAGAAGAGAACCGTCCATTAAATAAACCCTTAATGACGGGCTCAACTGCTATTCAAGAAGAAAAAGTAATTAGTTTTAAGGTCAGCCCCAATCCATTTATTTATCAAACAACCCTCCAATTCAAACTCCCCATTGAAGAAGTAGTATCTGTTCATTTATTCGACCAATCTGGTAGAATGTTAGCAGAACTTTTGAGCCCTCAAAAACGCCCAGCAGGGGCTTATGAATTGCTACTGAGTGATGAAAAATTATATGGTGGTTTGTATTACATTATTCTGCAAACAGCTAAAGAGCGGATTATTAAAAAAGTCATTGCTATTAAAGATGATGGCTTTGGAGAAAAATAAGCTATAAAAAAAGTTTTAACGATTTTGTAAATGCGTTGTGCTGCCGTTGGCGGAGTTGTGCTTTTGCAAAATTGTTAAGACCCAATAAGTTTTTTATTCCAATTTCCGATTATAGTTTACTTAAGTTATTTCTTTGACCTCTAAAAGAAGCGTTCAAGGCATTTATTTTTTGTCAAAGAAAAACAACTTAAGTGATTAAGATTAAACAACTCAATTTTCTGTATGGTAAGGGAAAATTGTATAGAATTAAATCCTATAAGCGTAATTGTTATGAAAATTTTAATTAAATTTATTTTATTTTTTGGAATAGTTTGTTTACCCTTCTTTTCTTATGCCGATTGTGAAATAGATAATACAACCACACCTAATGGGGCCATTAATACCACGCCTACTTTTTTGGCTGGGCAACAGTTTTTGGCTTGTGAAACCAATAATATAAGATCTATAGAAGTGAACACCATTGCAGGTGGGAATATTGATTTATATTTGGTTAGCGGAAATGGGAATGCTATTACTTATGGTTCTCCTTATCAAACTTTTCCTGCACAGTCAGGTGGATTAGTGACCTTGACTTTAAGCACTCCTTTTCCCGTTATTGAAGGAGAATTGTATGCCTTAGCAGTTGGAAATCCAATTATTGGATTAGCTATTGTATTTGATATGGATCCTGTGGGTCCTCCTCAAAATCCAACAGCACCAGACGGACAATATTCTTTTGCTTATTCTAGCACAAATGTCTTAACTTTAAATACTGTAGGGGATTTAGTATTTAGTGTAAATATTGTTGCTCCTGCTGTGATTGTCCCTCCTGTTATTCCTGCAGTGATTGCTGCGTCAATTCCTACACTATCTCAATGGAGTTTGCTTATTTTTGGTTTACTTATTCTTAATTTGAGTATTCTATTCATTTATCGGTTGAAGGAAGAACACCTTTAAAATGGGTTGCTTACTACTAGAAATTTTACTGAATTCGATGCATTTTAATATATAATTTAAGTTGCGGACAATGTTGATTTAGCTGGTAGCGCAGACTTTAGTCGTACTGATTACCTATAAGTTTTAAAGTGGTAGAATTAAGGACTTTAGCCCTGACCCCGTCTGTAGAAATGCTGAATATCCAATAAAATCCTCTAAGGAGCATCGCTCCGCCCCCGTAATTTAGCTGGTGTGTCGAGGCCAAAGCCCCTTTAAAGACTGGAGAAGTCACTAAATCTACAGACAGAGTCGAAGCTAAAGCTCCTAATTTATCCATATCTTTTTTAGGACGAAAAGTCGTCAATCTGTGCAGGAATGTTGTCAATTTGCAGGAATTTCTCCCCCTTTGAAGGCAGGGGTGATTGGTTCCAATCATTTAACTTAAATAGCAATATCAATTGCAATATCAACTTCAATTTCAATCACAATTCGGATAAAAAGAGACTAAAATGGTCAATTTAAATCTGATTCCCCTCTTTCTCCAGTTGTTATTGCCATTGGAATTGTCATTGCTATTGAAATTTTTCATTCCATTTTTAGAACCAATCACCCCTTCAAAAGGGGGAATTAGACCCTGCAAATCCATAATATTCGTAATCAAATCAATCATAATTATCATAATTATCTTTTGAAAACTTATAGGTAATCAGTACGACTAAAGTCTGTGCTACCAATTATTCGCAATTCTATTTCGGATATTTAAAACGTTTCTATCCACGACCAACAAAAGGCATTCCCGAAGCCATCACCGTCATAAATAGTACATTAGCAGATAAAGGCAAATTTGCCATATAAATAATGGCATCTGCTACTTGCTGTACATCCATAGTAGGTTCAACAGCAATACTTCCGTTCGCTTGTGGAATACCCGCTTGCATTGGTTTTACCATAGCTGTAGCAGCGTTACCAATATCAATTTGTCCACAAGCAATATTATATTTTCGACCATCTAAAGCAGTCGATTTTGTTAACCCTGTTAGCGCATGCTTAGTGGCAGTATAGGGTGCAGAATTGGGTCTTGGAACATGAGCAGAAATAGAACCATTATTAATGATTCGGCCACCCATTGGGGTCTGGTTTTTCATTATTTTGAAAGCCGCCTGCGTGCATAAAAAAACACCTGTTAAGTTAATGTCTACTACTGCTTTCCAATCTTCATAAGTGATATCTTCTAATAATACAGGCGGTGCACTGATACCTGCATTATTGAATAATACATCCAAGCGATTATACTTTTTTTGAATTCCTTGAAATAATTGATTGACAGAATCAGGCTGACTGACATCACAGGTAATTAATAATAAACGGTTAGCCGAACCACCTATTTCTTTTGCTGTTTCGTACAATTTTTCCATTCGTCGACCTGTCAGGACAACACTATAACCCGCTTGATAAAGCGCAATAGCTGTGCTTTTTCCGATACCGGAACCCGCACCTGTAATTAAAGCTACTTTTGATTTGATTTGCATGTTTTAATTGTTAGTTTTCTCTTAATAAACCTCTTTTTTGAGTTCTTGAACAAGACAAGGAGTGGTTTAATCTATCAAATGTAACTTTATGCGAGTGATTTTTTGAATTTCTGGTCTAATTTCCCATTTTTAAACCAAATTGGGGCTTATTGTTGATTATAAGAAGCAATGATTTGAGGGACTTCTTGATAAGAAGTATGTGCTAGTTGGGTCAATAAATTCGGATGATTTTTTATGATTACCTTCATGGTGGTTTCATAAGAATCAGGCGTCATTGTTACCAATTTTTTATCGGAACGACCGATATAATACAGTTCTCTATGATATTTCGCTTGTGCGATTACCTCCTGCTTTTGATACTTATATAATTTGAGCTTTCCTTCATTTAAGACTTCTACAAACATACTTTGTCCTCTAGCATTGGTAATGGATTTAAAAACTTGATATGCTTTTGATTCTTTTTTATAAATACCGAAGGCTTGCAATGTTTTGGGATGAAAATAAATTCTTTTTCTTTGATGGGTAAAACTAATATGATTGACTTTGGGATTGATTTTTACTTGCCCAAAAATAGTGTCTTTATGTAAGGTTAGAATAAAATCTTTATGCTTTTGAGCCAAACAAGTTAAGCTAAAACAGTAGCATAATACAAAAAATAGCATTTCTTTTCTCATAGTGATTTATTTTAAATAGTCTAATATAAAAAGATGTTTTTTAGGAATAGGCAAGCGTGTTTATTGATGTTAGATAGCCAACATCAGTTTTTTTAGTTCCAGTAATTTTAGTGAAAAATAGGGAGGGGGAGAAGTACCGTTTAAAAAATTAAATATTTATTATTTGTCGGGGTTTAGATCCGTGGGGAAATTAAGCGCTAATTGTTCAAGTTATTTTTTATCCGTTACTTAATTTAGTAAAAATTATATTTATAATCCAGTATTGTTCCCATCTTTTTTTAAAATTGATGGATTTCTAAGCATTTATCCTGTTTTTAACAAGTTTCTTGTGTTGTTGACAAGAGAACTGCCACAGTATTAGGGAAAATGAATTAGAGATGGATGAAGGCTTTCTGCCAAAATGTCTTAATTTTCGCAATGGCAAAGTAATTGAACAACAATTACCGAAAGAAACGTACTTTTGCGACTCATTTTATATAACCACTGCTAGTGCTAAAAAAAATAAAAGATATAATGGCTAAGAACAAGAAGCAAAAAGAAGAAATTATTGACGAAAATGGCAAGGATACTGCCACTGCTGAGCCACAGCAGGAAGAACAAACGACCGCTAAAGAAGCAGAAAAGACAGAATTGACCCCAGAAGAAGAGATAGTGGAGTTAAAACAACAAGTTGGAGAACTCAAAGACAAATATCTAAGAGTGTATGCCGAGTTTGAAAATTTTAGAAAACGAAGTGTTAGAGAGAAATTAGATATGATGAAAACGGCAGCACAAGACACAATGACAGTTTTGTTGCCAGTTTTGGACGATTTTGACAGGGCTAAAAAAGCAGCCGATTCTCCAGATTCAGAAGAAAAATTTTCAGAAGGTATCGAATTATTATACCATAAGTTGCATAATATTCTAAAAAATAAAGGTTTAGAGTCAATGGAATCCAATGGTGAAACCTTTGATGTTGAATTGCACGAAGCTATTACCGAAATTCCTGCACCTACGGAAGAAATGAAGGGAAAAGTAATTGATACAGTAGAAAAAGGGTATAAATTAAAAGACAAAATTATTCGTCACGCAAAAGTCGTGGTAGGGAAGTAAAGGTGAAGAGGTGATGAGGTAACAAGGTAATAAGATTATAAAATAACAAGGTTATATTTCTCAATATAATTGCTGTTTACTTTAATCCTATATGCTGTAACCTCGTGACTTCATAACCTCACAACCTTTTTACCTCGTAACCTTATATATAAAAAATGGCAAAAAGAGATTATTACGAAATATTAGGCGTTGGAAAAAGTGCAGATGCTAAAGAGGTAAAAAAAGCGTATCGTAAAATGGCAGTGAAATATCATCCGGATAAAAATCCAGATAATAAAGTAGCTGAAGAAAAGTTTAAAGAAGCTGCGGAGGCTTATGAGGTGTTAAGCGACCCTAATAAGAAAGCACGTTATGACCGTTTTGGCCATGCAGGAATGGAACAAGGTGGTTTTGGCGGCGGCGGTCGTGGTGGCATGTCAATGGATGACATCTTCTCTCAGTTCGGTGATATATTTAATGATAGCCCTTTTGAATCCTTTTTTGGAGGAAGAGGCGGCAGTCGTGGCGGAGGTGGTGGTGCACGCCCCAGAGGACAGAAAGGAACAAACCTTCGGATTAAAGTAGCTTTATCTTTAGAGGAAATTGCCAATGGCGTGACCAAAAAAATTAAAGTTAAGAAGCAGACGACTTGTACGACTTGTAGTGGAAGTGGGGCAAAGGATAGTAGTTCTGTTCGTACTTGTGGTACTTGTAAAGGTTCTGGTTATGTGCGCCAAGTAAGAAGTACTTTCTTAGGACAAATGCAGACAACAACTGCTTGTCCTACTTGTAGTGGTTCTGGACAGGAAGTAACTGCGAAATGTGGAAAATGTCAAGGAGATGGAAGAGTTTATGGAGAGGAGATGATTGAAATCGAAATCCCAGCAGGGGTAGAAGAGGGCATGCAGTTATCTATGCGAGGTAAAGGGAATAAGGGAATGAAAGGCGGCCCTCCAGGAGATTTATTAATCAATATAGAGGAAAAGAGTCACGAGTATTTGGCAAGAGAGGGCATGAACGTGATTTATGAATTATACCTCAATTTTGCAGATGCAGCCTTAGGTATGTCTGTGGAAGTACCGACCTTGACGGGTAAAGTGAAAATTAAAATTCCACCTGGCACGCAAGCTGGTAAAATGTTCCGCTTAAAAGGGAAAGGATTGCCATCTGTGCAAAGTTATGGAACAGGTGACCAGTTAATCCATGTGAATATTTGGACGCCGAAGAAGTTGACAAACGAAGAGCGAAATTTATTAGAAAAGATGAAAGGGATGGCGAATTTTACGCCGCAACCTACTAAAGGAGATAAAAGCTTTTTCGATAGAATGAAGGATTATTTTGCTTAAAAATCGTTAACTTTTAAATTAAAATTATAGAACAGGAGATGCTTTAGAAACATCTCCTGTTTTTTTATAATATACTTTAACAGGTTAAGATTTGAACATTTTCAAAAAATTGAGCTGCTCAAGTTATATCCCCAAATGGCTATATTGTTTTATGGTTATATTGTTGAGTAGGGTTTTATCCCTATTTTAAGCTGCAATTATTAAGCAATGTAACAATTCAACAATATAACAATCTTCAACAGAAAGTCTATTTTTCACCCTGATGCAGTATAGATCTGTTTCATATCTATTCTTTTGCATCATTTCTTCTAAAAAAAATACAAAATGTCAGTAGTAAAGACATCTGAAATAAAATTAAAAATTGGCTTAAACAAAGAAAAATTGCCTATCAAAATTGATTGGCAAGCAGATGGTGGTGCTAGCGGCGGAAAACCATCAGAAGCAAAGGCTTTTTTATTATCAATCTTTGATAAAGAGTCGAGAGATACTTTAAAAATGGATTTGTGGACAAAGGATATGCAAGTCAATGAAATGGATAGGTTCTTTTTTCAAACCCTAAGAGGATTGGCGGATACCTATTTTAAAGCCACTCAAAATCAGCAATTGGCAACGGATATGCAGAAATTTGTCCAGTATTTTGGAGAACAAACAGAGGTGTTGCCTAAAAAAAGTACATAGTAAAGCCTTAATTTTTAAATCCGCTGTTTCTGATTGAATTGAAATGAATAAAATCTTAGCATCCAATTCTCAAATTCGTTTTGACGACTGCGATGCTTTTCAGCATTTGAATAATAGGAAATATTTAAGCACCTTCTTTACAGAAAGAGAGGATCACGAAATGCTTCAGATTGGATTTGATATGTATGTGGGATGCGACAAAGAAGCAAATGAAGGCACTTTTCTGGTGCAGGATGATTCATTTTGATTTTAATACAAATAAATGGACTACCCATGATGTTTTTTTAAATAAAAAACTAGGTGTCCATGTGAACGCTTTACCTCAATTGATGACTTTTGAAGAACGAGTAAAAACGATTAAGAAGAGAATTTAAACTATACGACTAGGCATAGAATTGAAATATTTATAAGCAGCACCTTACTGTCTACTACTGTCTGAGGATTGCCTTATTCCATAATTTCATAATCAATACCATACTTCCGTAAAGCTCTAAAGGCAGAACTAGTCGTTTTGCCATCAACTTCTATCTCTACACTGGATCCATCTAGTAAAATACCTGTTAACTCTCTAGCGAGGGAAGTATCCATACCAAGACCATAAGTTTCTATCGTTTTAGTAATTGCTCGTCTATCAGGTCGTGCGGCATCACAGGATAATAATTGAATTTGCATTAGATTTTAATTTTAATAAGAAAAGATAATTATCTCTCCTGCAAAGTTAAAACATTTTATTGATAAAATTAAATTTGTAATCAAATTATTTATTTATTAAGTTGGTTTACTATTTTTTTAGTCGTTATATGAAGACTAATAGGAAAGCATATCTATCTCCATTTAAAAACCTGCTTTTCTTTCTAACTATTCTATTTTTGATTTTAAAAAATGTTCTAG
>JAFMDF010000551.1 GCA_017857395.1 Bacteroidota bacterium
TTTTTCATATTAAAATTTTAACAATTCACAAAACTTGACCGTTTCTAGTATAAAAACCCGAAAATGAAATATTCTTTTTCTATACTTTTGATTCTTCTATCGCTATTTGCTTGTAAAAATGAGGAAGTAAATGATACCCCGATAGAAAGGGTGAAAAATTTACCTATTCCTAAATTCAATTCAGCATCAGCTTATCATTTTGTAGCGAAACAAGTGGAATTTGGGCCTAGAGTTCCAAATACACCAGCACATCAAGCAACAAAAAATTGGTTAGTTAGCCAACTAAAAGCACACGGCGCAAAAGTAATCGAACAAGATTTTATAGCAACTGCTTATACTGGAGAAAAATTAAAGAGCACCAACATCATTGGTCAATATAATCCTGCCGCTAAAGAACGAATTTTACTAGCCGCACATTGGGATTCACGACATATTACAGACAACGACCCGGATGAATCTAAAAGGAATCTACCAGTAGATGCCGCAGATGATGGGGCAAGTGGAGTTGGTGTTTTATTAGAAATAGCAAGACATCTAAAAACATTGCCTGATTATATGGGGGTGGATATTATCTTTTTTGATTCGGAAGACCATGGAACGCCGACTAAAGGGGATACTTATTGTTTAGGTTCCCAATATTGGTCTAAAAATTTCCATGTTAAAAATTACAAAGCTAAGTATGGCATTTTATTAGATATGGTGGGCGCAAAAAATGCTCATTTTAGGATGGAATTATATTCTATGCAATATGCGAAGGATGTTATCAATAAAGTATGGAAATTGGCAGAAGAAATGGGGCGAGGTAATTATTTTCTGAATGAGTTGGGAGAGGCTATAACCGATGACCATCTTTTTGTCAATCAAATCGCAGGGATTCCAATGATTGATATTATTAACCAACCAAAAGGTAGTGGGCAAACTTTTGTAAAGCATTGGCATACCACCAACGATACGATGGAAAATATTGATAAACAAACCTTGTGGACGGTGGGTCAAGTTATTTTGGCGGTTATTTTTAATGAAGCGATGGGAAAATTATAGGCTAGCGGAATTACAGGTTTACGAAAAAATATTAGACCATAATAGAAAACTAAGTACCTACTATTGATTTAATCGGCGGGGTAATAAGTTGATGAAGAAATGAGCTTAATGAGATAATGTTCGAGATTTAACCTAAATCCTATCTCATCGACTCATTAATCTTATCCACTCATTAACTAAAAAAGTATCGATTATATCCATAGAAGTACCTATTGCCTTATTTTGACAAGTTTATCCCCTCAACTCCTTTGGTTGATTGGATAAACTTGCCCTTATTTTGCTTTTAACTCGCCATCTTCCAGACAAATTTATTCCTTTAAAAAGCATCTTTTCCCTTCCTATTATGTTTTTCAAAAAAGACCCCTTATCTTTTGCGAAAAATAACACCCGATGTATAAATTAATACTACAAAATAGCCTCTCCTTTTTATTGTCTACCCTATTCTTAATTTCCTCGACTTGTAACTCTGGTGGACAAACGAAAGTAACGGCATCTGCAATAGGAGAAACAGCAATAGTCGAGAATCGTTTACCAACTAAAAGGGAATTTAGAAGAATATTAAGGTCAAAAGATAGCCTTACGCTTGTCTACCCTACTGATAAAACCACCGAAGCATTTTATCAGACTCGAATAACTGCCATGAATAAAAATGAGCGTTTTGGCATGAACGTGAAGGGTATAAAGGAGACGGAATTAACAGCAACTCATTTGGCGAATGAAATTGTAATGATTATTGGTAATGTGGCAAATAATCCATTATTAGAAAAATTGCAGAAAGATTTACCAGTTAATTTACAAGCGAATTCTTTCGTTTTTGATGAGAAAGAATATACTACCAAGGATGCAATTTTTAAGTTATTTCCTTATCCTAATCCCTATAATCAAGCCTTACCTATTTATTTATTGACAGGCAATGATAATCAGGCTATCCAACAGTTTTTATCAGATTATTATCCAGAAGATTTATCTCGGATGATGTGGTCGAGTTGGGGGTATAAAGTGCATCAAGCTGGAGAAATGAAAGTAGCGGGTAATTTAAATGAGCGCACTTGGGAATTAGATAAAAAGACCCATTTTGATTTTACGAGTAAGAATGATACCATTTTACAAACGGCACATTTTCAATTTATTGCTCATAGTTCACCTTTGTCAAAAGCGAAGATTACGCAAATTGCAGCCGAATGTGAAGCGATGTATTCGGAAATCGAGGACTTTCTTGGAAAGCGAATTAACCTACCCAAAATTGATTACCATTTTTATCCAACGGTAGAAAGTAAAGGCTTACAAAAATCTAGCATGGAGGAAGCAAGCGCTAGATTTGAAGAGCATAGAATAGAAGTCGTGATGAACGATAATTTTCAAGGAAGTAATCACCATGCGGAGAATAAATTGATATTTAGAAAAACGTTGGGTCAACCAAAACTAGTAGCTTTAGAAGAAGGGCTGAGCAATCATTTTACGAAGAGGTGGCAAAAGAAAGGCTATCAATATTGGACCAACAAATTATATGTATCTGATAATTTACCGCCTTTAAAAGAATTATTAGATAATGATTTTTATCAAAAAGAATCCTATTTAGTCATGGGGGCAATGGCAGGATCCTTTACTGATTTTTTAATTGCTCATTTTGGAAAGGTCACTTTTTTGAAAGATTATGCCAATTGGGAACAGGCAGATTTAGAAAAACTAGAAAAAGAATGGCTGAACTATTTAAAAGAACAACAGCAACCTTTAGTTGAAAATACTAAAAGACAATTACCTTATTTAAAAGGCTTCAATTTTGCCCATGAGGGCTATCGGGTTTATAATGGATATGGTTCTCAATTGGCTAAGGAATCTTTGCAGCGACAGAACGAAATAGGGTCAAATGCGATTGCCATTGTACCCTATTCCTATATGCGGGATCCTAAAAAGCCTGACCCTATTCCTATTATTCAAAGTACGGGAGGGGAGAATGACCAAGCAGTTTTATTTTCTCATTATGAGGCTCAAAAAATGGGCATGGCTACAATGCTCAAACCACAGATTTGGGTAGGTCGAAGTTGGCCTGGAGATATTGAAATGAAAAATAAAGAAGATTGGTCTACTTTTTTCGAGCACTATTATCGCTGGACAAGGCATTATGCGCTATTGGCAGAAATTAATGAATTAGACAGTTATTGCATTGGGGTTGAATTTGCGAAAGCAACATTAGCCAAAGAAAAAGAATGGCGAATGCTGATTAAAAAATTAAGAGGTATTTATAGTGGACAATTAACGTATGCGGCTAATTGGGGCGATGAATTTGAGAACTTAAAATTTTGGGATGCATTGGATTTTATTGGATTGAACTGTTATTACCCATTAAGTAAAGGTGATAATCCATCAAAGCGAGAATTGACAAATGCTTTTAACAAAATTATGGATAAAGCAGCAAGTGTTTGTAAAAAATATAAAAAGCCATTGGTCTTTACAGAAATTGGTTTTAGAAGTGTAGATGGGCCTTGGAAAAATCCACATGCAAAGGAAGATGGACGTGCTTTTAATGATGCCCACCAGAAATTATGTTATGAAGTTGTCTTAGAAGGCATTCAAAACAAAAAATGGTGCAATGGCATTCTTTGGTGGAAATGGCCGAGTTATATGTCTTACCGTGGAAATCAGAACACAGGTTTTAGTCCTAATTTAAAAAAAACAGAAAATGTTTTAAATAAATTTTTTAAAACAAAATAATTAGATAAAGACATAAAGAACTAATAAAATCCACAATCTGGATGGTGGAACATT
>JAFMDF010000022.1 GCA_017857395.1 Bacteroidota bacterium
CTTCAACTTCAACTTCAACTTCAACTTCAACTTCAACTTCAACTTCAACTTCAACTTCAACGGTAATAGCAGCAGCGGCTACTATTACTTAAAGTCGGCTATCGTATTTACTCTTGCAATCCCAAAGGCTTTCGGGACTCCTCTTGTAATCGTTTCTCCCAAGCATGAATAGAATCTCGTTTAGCCGCATATTTTTCTAAAAAGACAGGAATAGCCTGATTAGCTAACTCACTCGGTGCATTCGTTAGCACACAAATTCCTAGTTTTTCTTTTGGATGAATTAAAATCTCTCCACGATAGCCATTCACAAAACCGCCATGATAAATCAATGTATCTTTTGCGTTGGTTAATATCCGCCAACCTAAACCATAAAAAGCATCATCAACCATTGGCCAATCGTGAAAATATCGGTTTTTATTATTGGTATTAATTCGAGGCCTAAAAATTTCGTTTAACGTTTTTTGTTGAATCACCTCAGGCCTATTTCCTAATAAAAGCTGTAGCCATTCTCCCATATCTGCAACACTAGCATTGATGCCTCCCGCAGGAATAGCATTATAGTATTTTTTAGATATCGGACGTTGCCGCCAATTCCCATTTCCTCCTCGATGTGGTAATGCAATATTCTCTCCTTGAATAAAAGATTCATATTCTGTAGAAGTACTTGCTAATTGCAATGGGGCTAATAAGTCGTCTTGAAAAATTTGTGGTAAAGATTCCTGCTTTACTACTTCCATAATTTCTCCTATCAAACTGTAAGCTGCATTTTGATAAGCATAGATTTCTCCTTCTTTACCTATTAACTTAACTTTTTTTAATTCACTAGCTATTTGCCGAATACTTAAACCCGCCTCTACTAAATTGGTATAAGCATGATAAGGTAAGCCAGAAGATTGAGATAATAAATGGATTAAATTGACCCGTTCTGATTGTGCAGCATCTTTTAACACAAACTCAGGAATGTATTGATTGACTTTATCTGTCCATTTTAAAGCACCTTTTTCTACCAGAATACCCGCTAAAACCGCAGCAAATCCCTTCGACAAAGAACCAATTCTGAATACCGTATTGACATCAATGGAATCATTAGAAAAAACAGCTTTGGTACCGTGTCCTGAAAGCTGTAAAATAGTCGTATCTTGAATAATAACTAAGCCAGCACCTGGTGTTTTTGTTTGCGCTAAAATGGTTTGAAATTCTCGAAGATAATCCGCTGTAAACGCTTCTAAATGAGGGTTTTTAGGGGGTGGTTTCGGAAGGGTTATTTGAGGGTTTGTACAAGTAAAAAAGCAAAACAATAATAATAGACCGTATATTTTTTGATTCATGGATTAGTCGTAAAACGCTGTAATTGGTAATTATTTTTCTTAAAAATGTAAGTAACATTCCTTCCAATATTTAAAATACTGAAAGCAATGAGTCGTTAAAAATGTAGTCACTTAATAAATAGAAGCTTCAACCTCAATGTTTACTTCTCGTTTTTGAAGTTGAAATTGAGGTTGAATTTGAAGTTGAGAATTTACTTAAACACAAAACCTAATAAACTCCATTCATAAATCCTCCATCTACTACAATCGTTTGCCCTGTGATATAACGACTACTAGGAGACAATAACCAGACCGCCAAAGCGCCCATATCGGAAGGGTTCCCCATTTGTCCCGATTTTAAATTATTAATAAATTCCGATTTAATCGCCGCCGCAGGTTTCCCCGTTTGCTCTGCTCTTTTATTAAAAATACGATCTACCGCAGAAGTATCATGATACCCAGGGCCTAAAATGTTCATCGTTATACCATGTTGCACTACCTCGGCTGAAAGTGTTTTCACAAATCCAACAACTGCCATTCTGATGGAATTACTCAAGACTAAGTTCGGAATAGGCTGTTTAACAGAGACGCTTTCAATAAAAACCAATCGGCCATATCCCTGTTCAATAAATTTTGGCATCAATCGTTTGGTCAAATCTACTTTCCAACGCAAAACAGACTTATAAGCACCATCCCATTCTTCCAAAGTGGCTGCCATAGCAGGATTAGCAGGAGGACCGCCTGCATTCATTAATGCTCCAGCCAAATGCCTATCCCCTATTTTCATCAAAATTTCATCTAAAGTCTTAGGCTTCGTTATATCTCCAGTAATCGTTTCTACTTGATCTTTATATTTCTTTTTCAAAGCACTTAATTTGGCAGCAGTTCTAGCAACGGCAATCACATTTGCCCCTTCTAATACTAGCTTTTCCGCAATTGCTGCACCAAATCCTCCTGTGGCTCCTCCAACAATAAATAATTGATTATCAATTTGTAAATCCATGATTTTATTTATTTTAATAAGCGAATAGAAAAAGTTTAATTGACTTCTTTGTGGGGCGAAATTAAGGCAAATTCTGAAAGCCCGAAAATTATTCAATTATTTTATAGGGCTATATAGCCCTATTCTGTTTCGTAAAAGATAAATTGTACATTCAAAATTAAAAATCGACCTACCCTTGCCTATTAATCCGTACCTTTGTCAACATCAATAAAATCAAGAAAAGTGCCTAATAACTCCGTTCACAAGCCTAATAGTTTTTGGTTACCTTTAAACTTCTTAGTTGTCCTTTTGTTAGGTATGCTTATCGGCATTAAACTAGAAAAAGAAGGTGCAATCGCTAATCAAACAGCATTACGTCCCCCTTATTCTAAAAAAATAGACGCTTTGTTCCGTTTATTAGATGCCAAATATATCCATGAAGTCCATCAAGATAAATTGATTCAACAAACAATAAATCGTTTAAAAACAAGTGATGTAGATACCAATTATATTCCATCTAAACGATTAATTAGGATAAATGAACAAGTTGATATAAAACCTTATCATCGATAGGTTAGTTTCAGCCAAAAGAATATTTCTAAAATATTCAATTAAAAATTAAAAGAAAAATTATACGTTTTTCTAAAATTTCGACAGATAAAAGGGTAAAACCGTACCTTTGTTAGGAACATCAAAAAAAATAACAAGTGCCGCAGCATTCAGCCCATACAACTAATAAATTTTGGCTTCCTCTAGCTTTTGCTTTCGTCTTGATACTAGGGATTCTTTTAGGCATCAAGCTCCAAAAAGAAGTACCGATTGTACCCACTCCAGAAGGCGAAGAACAAGTTGAAACACAACCTGGTAAACTCGAAGAATTACTTCGATTTATTGAAGCCAGATATGTGGACAAAGTGGATAGAGATGAATTAATTCAAAAAGCAATTGATAATATTTTACAAGAATTAGATCCGCATTCTACTTATATTCCATCCGACCAATTACAAAGAATTAACGAACAATTAGATGGTAATTTTGAAGGAATTGGTATTGAATTCTTAATTGTCTCAGATACCATTATAGTCATAAAACCAACCAAAGACGGTCCTTCGGATAAAGCAGGCATTATTGCCGGAGACAAAATTGTTTCTGTGGGAGATTCTTCTATTGTGGGTCAAAAATTAAATGAAACGAATATTATTGATTCCCTTCGGGGGGAAAGAGGGACTAAAGTTAAAATTGGTATTGTAAGAGAAAATCAATCAGCCATTCAGTATTTTGAAGTTACTAGAGATGAAATTCCGATTAATAGCGTTGATGCAGCTTATATGCTCAACCAAAATACAGGTTACATCAAACTCAATCGTTTTAGTGCGACCACACACACTGAATTTTTAAGAAATTTAGAAAGAATGATTGATGAAAAAGGGTTAAAAAATGTAGTCATAGATGTTCGGGATAACCCGGGCGGCTATCTGCAAGAAGCCACTAGTATTTTAAATCAATTTTTTAAAGATAAGAATAAGTTATTAGTTTATACAGAAGGTCGAAATGTCCATCGAAGTGATTATGAAACAACAGGAAAATCTTTTTTTTCCATAGATAATATAGCTGTTTTAGTAGATGAAGGCTCGGCTTCTGCTAGTGAAATTTTAGCAGGTGCCGTCCAAGATTACGATAGAGGCATTATCGTTGGTCGAAGAACTTTTGGCAAAGGATTGGTACAAGAACAATACAATCTTTCTGATGATTCCGCTATTCGGTTGACCGTGGCTAGGTATTATACACCATCTGGACGGTCTATCCAAAAGAGTTATGACGATTTAGTCAGTTATGATGATGATTTAAATACTCGTTTAGAAAGTGGAGAATTATATAGTGGCAAGCAATTAACAACTGCCGACACGACCCCTTATTATACACAAGACGGACGAGTGGTTTATGGCGGAGGTGGTATTATTCCAGATGTTTTTGTACCCCTAGATTCTGCTAAAACCAATCCTTATTTTGCCCATTTACAGCCATTCATTCGGAAGTTTGTATATCAATTTTATCAAACGAATAAACCAAGACCTGATGGAGACAATTCGATATTGTCGTATAAAGGTATGACTGATTTCGTAGACAATTTTGAAATTCCAGACCCTGTCTTACAAAATTTCCAAGCGAGTATTGATGATGAAAAATTATTAATTGAAGCCAAAAATGTTAAAGACCTAGTGCCACTCACTAAACTCTATTTAAAGGCTCGCTTAGCGAAACATCTATATGATGAAAATGGACTTTATGCAGTCTTAAATGCAGAAGACGACGTCGTCAAAAAAGCGATACAAATTTTAGAAATGCCTAATCCGATTACGGTATTGGAGGAAAAGGAATAAATATAATTCTGGAAAAAGAGGTCAGAAGTCAGATTACACTCAGGTAAACTGTTGATTTTTAGTATTTTACTCCTAAAATACCTGACAATTCAGGAAATAAACGGTCTAACTTCTGGCCGCTGTTCCTAAAATATTATCTTGCAGAAAAATAAATAACCATGCCAGCAAAAAAAGACGAAACCGCCTCCTTTGTTTTAAGGTTTACCCAAAAAATCTTTCAGAATGAACAGAAAGAATCGGAAGTGCAATGGCGTGGAAATATTCGCCATGTACAAGGTGGAGAAGAAAAAAGGTTCTCAGAATTTAAAGATGTGGTTAATTTCATCCAAGAAAAGTTAGCGGATTTAACCATCCTAGCCATGGAGGAAAAATCACCAGAAGAACAAAAAGGGATTCTTTCCAAAAGTTTTGATTTATGGAAACGCATGTCTTTAACTTATCCTAAAATGGTTATTGATACTATCAAAGACCCAAAAGCAGGCGTTGAACAAATTCAAGAGGAAGTCAATCAACAATTCAGCCAAGTAAAAGAAGAAGTTAATCAACAAATTAGTCAAGTAAAAGATACTTTAAGCGCAAGGTTAGATCCCGATATGTGGAAACCCGCCACCAAAAATGACATCCAACAAATGATGGCAGCCATTGAGCGATTATCCAAAGATGTTCATACCCTCAATACTAAAGTTGAAAAATTGTCAAAGTGATGACGGTTGCCGGTTACCAGTTGCCCGTTTTAATAGTACGTGCAACTGGCAACTCGTAACTGGCAACTCGCAACTGGCAACTCAAAAATGGATAAAATCGCCAACATACAAGCAAAAAAGGAGACCGCTAGTTTGCAAGTGCAGACGCTAGGCACTTTTCAGGTTTGGCGAGAAGGCGTATTGATAAGTTCCAAAGATTGGGGCAGAGATAAATCTGTTCAATTATTTCAGTTTTTAGTAACTGCTCGACATCAACGAGCTTTACATAAGGAACAAATTATTGATAGAATCTGGGAAGATATAGATGTCAAAGCTGGAGAACAAAATTTCAAAGTGGCGCAACACGGCATGAATAAAGCCTTAGAACCCAATCGAAAAAGTCGTTCTGAAGCCAAATATATTACTCGCCAAGGTGTTACTTACCAATTAAACCTCTCAGAAATCTGGATTGATAGTGATGCGTTAGAAGCTTACATAAGCATTGGTAATCAATCACTTACCAGTAATCCAACCGAAGCTATTGAAGCCTATAGAGCAGCTATCGACCTACATCACGGGACTTATTTACCCAACAGGTTATATGAAGATTGGTCAAGTGGCGAAAGGGAACGCTTACAAATTTTAATATTGGGTGCTTTTATCAATTTAAGTGAATTATTAGTGGAAGACAATCCAATGGAAAGCATCCGGCTTTGCCAACAAACCCTACTTATTGAAAATACGTGGGAAGATGCTTATCGCATACAAATGGCAGCTTATTTAAAGAAAGGAAATCGACCAATGGCAATTAAAACTTTCCGACAATGTGAAGCAGTTTTAGAAAAAGAGTTTGGGGTAAAACCTTTGCCTGAGACGAAGGCTTTGTATCAGAAGATTATAGCTTTATAAAAAGGAACAAGTTTTTTTGACACAGATGAACACTGTTTAAAATTATGAATGATTATGCTTTCTAAAAAATGTAAAAAATCATAACAACAGCATCAGAAGACCTTTACTTTCAACACATAGTCATAAATTTTTACACCTAGTAAACATAGTTTTATAGTTCATCTAAATTTCGTGGGGGCAACCAATTAGTGGGGAATCAAATATAATATAAACGATTTCAATCCATTACAAAATCATAAAAAGCAACAGAATCAGCGTCAAAAAACAACTCTTTTCAACCTAATAAATCAGTAGCAGAATACTTCAAATATGCCGAAGCTAAACGTTTGTCATATTGATTTACTGCAAAATTCTTCCCATTATATCCTCTCGCAAAATCTGCCCACCGCTTTTCTCGAAGCGGCTTTAATAATTTTGTACTGATAATAAATTCTCCAAAAGCTTGTAAATGTGCTGCCTCTGAACGTTTAGCTTTGGTCACATAATCAATAATATCAAAAGCATCGACCAGTTTATAATTAAAGCCCATAATCTGGAACATTCCCCACGAACAGGAAGCCAAAGCAGCTTCTAATATTTTAGGGCTATCTCCTACATTTCTAGCTTTTTCTAATCGAATATATTCTTTTTCATTGCCTTCATAAAATTGGCGATTGAATTTCGGAAATAAGACATTTTCATTGCCAGCCACCATAGTTTCAGGGTCAAAACCTCGCTTCTTTAGTTCTCGCCAAAAGATATGCCCTTCAAAAAGAATAGTTGGTCGGTTATCTGGTAAAAAGCCACTTCTGCTACTTTCTACCTCTTGCACAGCTTTCACAATTGGTACTTCCAAATTAAAGGCCTTTGCAAAGTCAGCAATGTCTTTTTCAGAAAGGCGCATTCGATTAATGGCTATTGGTGGAGTTAATTCAAATAATTTAGTCCAAGTTTTGGTAAAGACAATTCCATCCGGAACTAAACCATTCTTTTCTTGAAAATCTTTAACGGCAGCAGCTGTTCCGCTACCAAAATCTCCATCTACACCAAGATTATACCCAAAATGATTTAACAATTCTTGTAATATAATGACGGCTTCTTTTTCGGCTATATCTCGCTTTAATAATGTTTTTTGTAATCGTTCTACTTCCTGCGGGGTAAGTGGTGTTTGATTGATTAGCGTAGGTGGCAAAATCAATAATTTCGCCCAAGTTTGGGTATATACAATTCCATCTGGATTTAAGTCACATTCTTTTTGAAAATCCTTAACTGCGCCCTCCGTTACTCTACCAAAATAACCATCTGCTTCTAAATTCTTATCAAAAGCATTTAGTAATTCCTGTAGTAATTGAACCGATTTTCCTCTTGAACGATATTTTAGTAAGTACATAAATTGGGGTTATTTTGGAGTTACCGTAGCTTGGACATTCTTGTCCGAGCAAAAACACTTTGCTCGGACAAGAATGTCCAAGCTACGGATAATTTTCTATTCTATTGTTTCACAATTTCAATCTGAATATTTTCGATAGCCTGACTACCATTTTTATCGGAACCACAAATACGCCCATTCTTCGCTGTTACCCATTCCTCATTTTTTCTAATTTTTGCTTTATAAACCACTTCATATTGGTCTGCCAAATCTCCTTTTAGCCGAACGGCATAACCAATTAATTTTCGACGCCTGTCGGTTGTACCGCTAACTTCCCCTGCTTTTGTCCAAGGCGTTGTCCCTTTATTATTAATAATGGTTTTATATTCTAAAGAAAGGTTTGGATGGAAGGGGGTAAGGTCTAAATCTATAGATAATAGGCGGCATTTGGGGTGTACTGCTTTGGTCAATTCACCTGCCGAAATTGGCACGTCTGCTTCTTTATTAAGTTGTGCAACTCCATGAACACCATAGTTTAAAGTTTCTACATTTTCCTTTGCACTAAGAGAATTTTCAACAGCTCTTGCCGCATTTATTTTACCATATCCATAAAAAGGGCTATGTCCATTTGCATCATAATCACCAAAATCGACATCAATTTGGTCGCAAGAATTTTTAATAATCGCTCTGACCTCTTGCCAAGTTAAAGCCTCATTTGCACCCAACATCAATGCCGCTACTCCTGCTACACCTGGGCAAGAAGAAGAAGTGCCTCCAAAACTATTCGTATAGCTTCCTGCGACATCGCCCTCTGTTATATTTCCTTGATTATATCCTTCCCTACCTTGCCTATCTGTTGTCCATATACCCGGTGTCAGTGGCTGCGGTCGAGGCACAGGTACATACCGAGAATCTACATCACTACTTGGAAAACAACACCAAACACATTGTCCATAATCGCTATAATAACTCCTAACACCTCTATCATTAGATGCCGCTACAGCAATTACCTTGGGATAACTCGCATACCCATCTAAATCGCAACTCTCATTACCGTTTCCTGCTGCCCAAACAATAATACATCCTTTCCCATCCCGACCATTCGTAATCGCATAATCTATGGCTAAACGAGTACTATCTGGCAAAGGGAATTCTCGAAAATGCTGCGGATCTTGACTATCCCACCAAGGACCGTCCATTGGTCCCCAACTACAAGAAATTATATCTGCTCCATTATCTGTTGCCCACCAAAAAGCTTTCGCTTCCGCTAATGAACCTAAACCTCCAGACCGAATAGGCATCAACATCGCTTCGGGTGCTACCCCAGACGCTTTATTTCTACCAGCGGCGCAAGCAACACCTGCACAGGCAGTTCCATGATTTTCCCCTCTTCTTTTAGGATTTCCATCTTGTTCATCTATTACCGTATCATAAGGAGAGACAATTTTTCCTACAAATTCTTCGTGTGATTCATCTACCCCATCGTCTACAATAGCTATCGTAATACCTTCCCCTCTGCTAGTCGTCCATGCCAATTCTGCCGCTACATGTTGGTTGATAACTTGACCATTTCGCTCAAAAGGCAGTAAATGCCATTGATTGGGAAAAATGCTTCGATGCTTTTTTTGTCTCACCAGTTCTGGATGACAGTATTCGACTGCTTTGTGGTTCAGTAATTGTTCAGACAATTCGAAAATCTTCATGCCTGTACCAGATTCTGCCTGTACAAAATAGGCACATTCCGCAAAGCCTAATTTTTCTTTTACCCGTAATCCTAAGTCTTCAATAACTGCCTTACATGCTGCTCCTTTTGTTTTATCCTTAAATTTAACAAAGAAATTCTCCGTATAAACGACAGGTTCTCCAGATTTAGCATCTTTCAAAACACGCCCTGCAAAACGGATTTCTTTTTCTTCATTAAAGTTTTTTCGTACTTGATTCCGCAATTTCATGCCACCTCCCAAACTTCTACTCTTCTTGTCAATACATTTAAAAACCGTCACATTTGCCTCTGGAAAACTCACCACAGGCATCATCTTAGACAATAAACGTTTAGAAGTATTAGACAAAGCTAAATCTTTTACAGCCGTTGCTTCTTTTGTGCGTACCACCACTAAATCACTTGCTTCGGTTAATTGTAAGGTCAATCCTTTTTTGCCTCCGTATTGGTATTGATACATTGATTTGAGTTATAAGTTATGAATGATGAGTTATGAGTGATTAACTCTAATAAATAGTCAGGTAAAAAATTGATAATTATCAGTTGTCTTCATTCATCCATTGGTCTATTTCTACCAACAGATGAATGAAGATAACTGATTTGACGAACTAGTGTTGTGTCAAGTAAGAAATGGCGGATTCTGGTCAAAACGCTCGGAGGTGTAAAAGACGCTCCAAGGTTTTTGTTACTGACCTTGGAGCATCTTTCAGACCTCCAAGTGCCTTTTTACAAAAAAGAATTACTCGTCATTTCAAAGTTGACTAACTAGTAGCCGATATTTTAAGTATTATTTTAATATCATTTTTGTAGCTGACAGTCTAAAGCATAAGTACTACATAACGGTTAAAGAACTACGAATTATTATAAATCACAAACCGTTTCTTTTGCTAATATATAAAAAGTATAGCATATCGGCTACATCCCTACCTGCGGCAGGCAGGCGTTGGCAATAAATCCGTTGACATAAGTGGTTTAACAGGTTCATTAAAACAAAAACTTCCCATTTTCATAAACCATTTCATCATCTGCAAAAATCTGCCCACCATTGACCATATTCCCAATCATATCCCAATGGATAGCAGACTGATTTTTTCCACCTGTTTGCAAATAAGATTGCCCTAATGCCATGTGAATGGTCCCGCCAATTTTTTCATCAAACAAAATATTTTTAGTAAACCGATTAATGTTATAATTCGTCCCAATAGCCGCCTCTCCAAATCGTCTAGCACCTGCTGATTGTAGAATATTATCCATAAATGCTTGTCCTCTTTTTGCTTCCCATTTTTCTACGTATCCATCTTTTACCCAAAGCGTAACGCCTTCTACCTCATGCCCCATATACACCGCAGGGAAAGAAAAATGCACCACTCCATTTACAGAATCTTCTACTGGTGAAGTGTAGACTTCTCCTGATGGCATATTTGTTTGACCATCTGAGTTAATCCAAGTTCTACCCTTTGTGGAAAAAGTAATATCAATACCTTCTCCTTTATATTGTACCTTATCTTTTTTATTTAATAAATCAACAATTTTCTGCTGGTCTTTTCGGCGATTTAACCAAGCTTGCTGCGGGTCGTCTGTAAATAAATTACAGGCGCCATATATAAATTGCTGGTATTCTTCCAAAGACATATCCGCATTTTGGGCTGCTGCCAAAGTTGGATATTGACATAAATTCCGTTTGAGTTCTAGCGTTGCCGTCCGCTCAAAATATCTTTTAGAAACAGGCTTCATTGCCTTACTTCTAATACCTGATTTTCCCTTAGGAATATTCTGGTCTTCTTTTAAGTTAAAAGGAGCTCGAATATAAATATAGGCATCAAAAGTCTCCATTGCCATTTTGTACATTGGCGGTATTCGTTGCAATTGATGTTCTTGAGCTTCTGTTAGAAAAATGCGATTTTTTTCTCTAAAATCTAGGTCAATTTCTACATGTGCCCCTGCTTTAGTCGCAGAACGATAGACTTCTCGAATTAGTGGTTCTGCCAAAGTGGTACTTCTTACATACAGTTTGTCGCCTGATTCAATATCCACACAATAATGCACTAATAAATCAGCGTATTTCTTCAAAATAGAGTTCATAGAGTTATTTATTTTTATCGGTTCACGGTTTTTCTTCGTTAACCAGTTTTGTAATTTATATTGCTATCTGCCTAAAATTAGTGCTATTTATTTAATTTTCTACCTTCCCCCACCCACTTTGCGGTTCATTCGCTTGAATGTCCACAGAACCTTCCTCCTTCGGAGTCGCTCATTCATCCTACAAAATCTTGTTATCCTCTAGTATTTGTAGTACATTTGAATTGTAAAAATAAATGATTTATTGAGAAAACCATACGCCAGTGGAAGATGAAGGACTTATAGATAAAATAACCCGTTCCTTTAGTGTAGAATTGCCCGTGGTCAAGACAATGGACGACTATTTGGACAATATTCTACCTTTAATTCGACCTTGGAGCGAGGATTTATATGAAGAAGAATATTATATGAATACGCGTTTTTTGGAAGTTCGAGATGATGAACATTTCCATGAGACTATTCTATATATCTTTAGACCAAAAGGAGAGTTAATGATCGTCCGAGATGGCGATATTTCTGGCGCTCGCTGGAAGACCTTACCCAATTCCAATACCATGATTCTAGAGGCAGGCAATCGAAGTGAACTCTATGATTTAGCCTTTATGAATTCCGATTTTTTTATTCTCCGCAAACATGGCGACCAATCCAGAAAAGGGATGCGTAAATATTTTGTATTAGGAAGAGAAAGTCTAGTCGGTCGTTTAGAGTGGCGAGATATGATGGAATTGATGTTTAATTTGTATCGTAGTAATTCTAGTGTAATTGTTTATGTGGCTATTTTAGTCGTGATTGTGGCTGCGGTTATTATTTTTTCAATTTTATAAAAAAGCCTTTCCGAACCGAAGTCCAAAAAGGCTTTTTTATTAATTTATGGTAAAAATCAATAGCATCCATAAACCAAATGCTACCAACTAAAGGGTTTTCTTATAAAAATCTCAGTACCTAAAAAATTAAGTCAAAGACTTGAAAAATATCGACTCGAAGATACAATCCATAGAATTCTATGGATTGTATCTTCGAATATCGGCTCCAAAGTTGGATTGAAATTCGATGCCGATGGTCGAAGTTTGCAACTTCGACCCAGTATTTTTCATGTTTTCAACATGATTTCCTGTAAAATCATTTTTATAAGAAAACCCTACTACCAACTATAACTACTCTTAGTTATTACAAAAGAAAAACAAGTTACCACAAGTCTTCATAAAGTAAACATCACAACCATTCGCAGAAGCTACTTTAAAGGCAACTAAATCTCTATCTCGCTTAGCATTTAATTGTACATATTGAATACGGTGGCGCTTCGTATAGCCCATATTTCCAGTCATACCATTAGGAATAGTTGTATCACTAAAAATACCAGCCGAAGCATCTGCAAAACCATTCGCATAGCCCATCGTTGTAAATAACTCATCTAAAAATGCTTTATCTCTGCTACTTACATCATACCGTTTTTTCAACTTATTAAAGAATCCTATTGCATCCAACGCATGAGAATTGCCAAATTCAGGTCGAGAACCTAAGGTATGAATTTGCTTTGGAGTGGCATCAACTGGCAAACTTAACATACCTGCATTCATACAAGCACATACTGGTGCTACAGGTGGAGGCGCAGGCAATCTAAGCGTCGCTTTTGTTGGTTTATCACCTGCACAATCAATCATCGTTGCTGGAAGTGGGAATTTTTCGGATTCCCTATCATCTTTATAGGCAATCAATTCATAATCTTCAAAACAACGAATGTTATCAAAAGTAAATTTGCCATCAGCTCCTGCAATGACTTCTCTTTTCTCCCCTGTCGTTAAATTATGTAAAACGATTTTAGAGCCAGGCACAATTGTTTCGCTACCTAATTCTTTCACATCTCCTTCTAAAGTATAAGCTCTAGGTGTTAAAGGCACGATATAGGTAGATACCATTGCTAATTCTTTAGCTTCCACTTCTTTGCTCCAAGGCATATAGCCTTCTTTTTCTACATTAATGATGTAAGTCTTCCGAAACTTAATGTTTTCAGGTTGAGCTGAACCATCTCCGTCTGCAATAAAATCCAATCCTTTTGCCGCTATAGACGCATCCGTAATACTAATTTTAGAACCAGGTAAACGCTTCGAGTTGGTCGCATCTTCTACTGCTAAGATGACAGGGATTTTATTAACTTTCCAGCAATAAAGGTCATCTTTGCCTTGTCCGCCATCTCTATTAGAGGTCAAATATCCACTTTCACCATCCGCATTTTCCACATAGCCTAAGTCATCATTTTTAGAATTAAATGGTGCACCTAAATTTGTTATCGTCCATGCACTACCACTCATTGTTCCTTTATAAATATCCAGTTCTCCCATACCACCTGCTCTAGCAGAAGAAAAGTACATAGCACCATCTCTCCCAATAGCTGGAAATAATTCATGGGCTGCACTATTAATCGGTGCGCCTAAATTTATAGGGGTGCCCCAAGTATCTCCCTCTTTATTAGCTTTCCAGATATCCATACCACCTAAACCACCTGGGCGGTCAGAGGAAAAATATAAGGTTTGCCCATTAGCAGAAAGAAATGGGTGCGTTGTTTCAAAATCAAGGCTATTGAAAGGTAAATCGTCACTGACTACCCACGAATTCTCCGCAGACATGGTTGCCGTTGATAATTTCATGGTCTTTCTACGGTCCTTCTGCTTTCTAGGCCTGGCATTATTTTGCGAAATAACCATCATTTTGCCATCTGGGCTAAAAGTTGGTGCGCCGAAGTTAACCTTCGTACTAAAATTATTTGGGACCACTTCGCCAGGGCCAAAACTACAATCTCCATCTGCTTTTAGCTGCGCAAAACGAAGGTTCTGAAAACGACAAGTATCACATTTATTATCTTTAACATTTGTGTTATATAGGAGACCGTCGCCATAAGGAACTGCCACAAAATCCTCGCTTGGCGTATTAAGCATTCTTAGATTCGTGACAGATACTTCTTCTATCTCCGCTTGACTGAAAGCAGTCAAAGACAAGGATAGGAAAAGTAACATTAATATATTTTTCTGAATCATGGTAAAAATCAATTTTGAATGTTGATTACTAAAATTCAAGCAACCTACATTTATTTATAGGGTTGATTAAAAGTAACGTAGATTACTAAGGTTCTTACTATATTTACTAAAAGTATAAGACAGTAAAAATTCTAGCGAACCATTGGAATAATTTTTAATATCACTAGTCGTAAAATCATACGCAAAACCTGCTCTCAAATTATCACTTAATTGATATTGGATTAAACCATCAATTGAATCCTCTAGTCTATAATTTAAACCGACCCATAATTTTTCCATAAAAACCAAGTTGACATTAACATCAAACTCAAAAGGGGCATTATTTCCTTGAAAGCTAATCATTGCTCCTGGCACTATTTTCACATTGTTTGTTAAATCTTTCACAAAACCCAACATCAAGTAATAAGTATGAAAATCATTCCCATTTCCTGAAATATTATCTTCTTGAAAATAGGAAGTATTTAATAATTGAGGCACAGATAAACCGATATAGAAATTATCGTTATGTGTATAATATAACCCAGCTCCAAAATTTACTTTGGTTTGAGAAAAAGTCTCATTTCCATTAAAAATGGTTAAATCATTTGCATCTAAAGGATTTGTCAGATTATAATTTGCTTTTCCAAATTCTAATTGCGCACCTAAGCCCAAGCTCAAATTTCCTTTTTCGGAAACTTGAAATTTATAAGAATAAGCACCGTCTAAACGATTACTATTAAAAATTCCTGCTTTATCAGAAGTAAATCCTAAACCAAAACCGCCTCGACCGCATTGAATCGGAGAATGGTAATTAATGGTGCCAGTTTTGGGTGCCTTGCCATCCGCAAAACCGCCCGCCCATTGATTTCGGTAAAGCGCATTGATGACGGGAACACCTCCGCTCCCTGCATAAGCTGGATTATACGCCAGCCTATTAAATAAATAATTGGTGTACTGCACATCGTTTTGCGCCATCGCCATGAGGCTAAAAAGCAGGAAGGCAGTTGTATATATAATTCTTTTCATTTTAATAATTTTTTCAATTTTAAATATTAAAATTGTTTGATTGTTGAATTGCTATATTGTTAATCAACAATAAAACAATTCAACAATTCAACAAATTTTATACCCTACCTAGCAATAGAAACGCAACCTGTTGTTGGTTCTGGAGCAGCACCTCCTGTTTCTTCAAAGATATAGTAGTAAGGGCCTGGAGGTAAATCCGCACCATCGTGCTTTCCATCCCAATTATTAGTATAATTATCTGCTTCATAAACTAAATCTCCCCAACGGTTAAATATTTTCAGATTGACACTTTTAAAGTCTGCACATTCAATTCTAAACATATCATTCAGTCCATCGCCATTTGGAGAAATAACATCTGGCACCATACAATCCAAATTACTTGGGTCTTGATTGACCGTAATATTAACCATCGCTTGATCACAAGGTGCATCTGGACAATCCATATTACATAATTCATAGACAAATTGGTCATTCCCTACAAAACCATCATTAGGGGTATAAGTAATATTACCATTGGCATCGATGCCTCCTGTGCCATTTGATGGTCCAGAAATCACTAATATCGTTCCATCGCTTGGTGTATCATTTCCAGTTACATTACCTGTTACCATTTCACTATTCAAAATAGTAAAAGCATCATCAGCCGCTGTAGTTACGGAAGGCATTGGAATATTAATTGTTAAAGAAACAGTCGAATATTCTCCACAAGTTTCATTCGATAAAGTCCAAGTGACCATATCTCCATCTTCTAAGCCCATCACATCTGTTACTGGACTTGCCGCATCAGTGAATACTACATCTGAATTACTACTTGTCCACATTCCTGTACCTTCCGTTGGTACGGCTGCTTCCAAAGAAGTAGGAACCATTCCACCACAATCATCTTGCATTAATTGGGTCAAAATCATCGCTTCCTCTTCAGGTCTAGGCGTAACCGTTAAATCAACTGCATTAGAAGGTTCACTTGGGCAACCACCATCTTCTTGGGCAATCACCGTATAGGTATTATCCCCTACTGCGCCATCGGTTGGTACTTCTATCACACCTTCCATTCCACTAGCAACCGTGTTTCCAGCAGCATCTAAAACCGTATAAGTCGTATTTGCTTGTGGATCAGCAACTGTAATAGTCGCAGCAGTTCCTTCACAAATTGGCCCTTCGCTAATGCTAACCGTTAGAGCATCAGGTTTAGGCGTCACTTCTACCGTTGTTGGCGGAATCGTTGCAGGACAACCATCTATTGTAACCGTTACTGTATACTCTCCAGCATCTGCTTCTGTAGCAGGGTCAATTACTGGATTCTGTTCCGTGGAAGTATATCCATTAGGTCCCGTCCATTCAAAAGTTGCACCTTCTACATCTGTCACCATCAAATTGATTGGGTCACCGATACAAACTGGGCTATTGGAAGCAGCCGAAACACCTTCTAAATTTTCTTTTAAAATAACGGAAACTGAATCAGATGGGTCAGATGGACAAGAGCCATCTTTAACAACTACTGTATAATCTCCAGCGTTTCCTTCTTGGAAATCTTCAATTAAAAGGGTTGGTTCAGCTGTATTTGCTACAACTTCTCCATTTAACAGCCAATCATAAGAAATCGCATCTCCTGTTGCTTCCATCGTACTTAAAGTAACTGCTTCGCCTGGGCAAGCACTATCTTTATCCGTATTAGCAGTCGGTGTAGCAGGTTTTGGATTAATTTCTAAAGTAGTTGGGCCAAAGTCAGTTGGACAACCATTCAAAGTAACCACAACTGAATAATCTCCATTATTATCTGCTGTTACATTTTCTAAAGTAACCGTAGCATCCGTTGAAGAAAATCCATTAGGCCCTGTCCATTCATAAGTTGCTCCTTCTGCACTTGGTGCAGTCAAAGTCACTGTTTCTCCTTCACAAACTCCACCAGCAGGTTCCATCGTAATATCTCCTTCAACTGGAGGTTGAACGGTAATTTCAATTGGGTCAGATGGATCAGATGGACAACCACCATTATTAACTGTTACCGTATAATTACCACCGTCTGCTGTTTGCGCCCCTATAATAATTAAAGCAGGGTCATCTGTTGTTCCTACAGATGTTCCATCTAAAAACCATTCATAAGTAATATTATCTCCAGCAACTGCATCTGTACTCAATGTAAATCCTTCTCCTGGGCAAACAGTTGTTTGATTAGCTGAAATAGTTGGTGTTGCAGGTTTCGGGTCAACTTGTACCGTAACTGGCCCAACTGTATTCGGGCAACCACTAGGATTCGTAATCGTCACGGAGTATTCTCCATTATCATCAGGTGTAGCACCAACTATTATTGTCTCCGCCGTAGTGCCTACTACTCCATTTGGTCCACTCCATTCGTAAGTAAAACCATCCAATTCGTCTACCGATAAAGTAACATTTGTTCCTTCACAAGCTGGGTTTTCCACAGGTGCAGAAGAAGTTGCAGTTACATCAGGTAAACCTCCAGAAGCTACATCAATCGCTACATCATTAGAAGGTAAAGAAGGGCAACCATCTAAAGTAATGACCACTTGATAATTACCTGTATTTGTAAATACTAAATTTTCAATCACTAAACTTGGGCGAGTCCCCTCTGCTAAGAAATCTACTCTACCCTCTGGATTTGTAAAGGTCCAAGTATACGTAGCACCAGCAATTGGCGTTGCCATAAACTCTAATCGGTCTCCTTCACAGTGAATGTCTTTATCAACTGTTAATTCAGGCGCATCAGGTCTAGGAGAAACAGAAACATCCACTCCATTAGAAGGCCCACTTGGGCAAGCACCTCCGCCGCCTATAGTTTCTACCGTATAAGTACCCGCTTGGTCTGCGCTTACTGCATCCAAAGTTAAAGTAGGCGCATCAGTAGTCGCTACAACTGTAGCCGTTCCGTCTGCCGTAGTTAACGTCCATTCGTAAGTCGTGTTAGCATCAACCGCTCCTGTAGCACTTAAAGTAATAGGGTCACCCTCACAAGCACTAGCTGCGGAGGAAGATAAAACAGGCGCATCTGGTTTTGGTGAAACCGCTATATCGACACCATTAGAAGGGTCACTTGGGCAAGCGCCACCGCCGCCAGCAGCAACTACTGTATAAGTACCTGCTTGGTTAGTTGTTATTGCATCCAACACTAAGGTTGGTTCATTCGTAATTCCAGCTACGGTAGCACTACCATCTGCCATTGTCAATGTCCATTCATAAGTAGTATTGACTGTTGTATCTCCTGCATTTAAAGTAACCGAAGTACCTTCACAAACAACCGATTCATCAGCAGTTAGTACTGGTGCAGTTGGTCTTGGAGCAACAGAAATATCCACTCCATTAGAAGCGTCACTCGGACAAGCACCGCCGCCGCCTATGGCTGCAACTGTATAAGTACCTGCTTGGTCTGCACTTATGGCATCTAAAGTTAAAGTAGGCTCATTGGTCGTCGATACAACTGTAGCCGTACCGTCCGCCGTAGTTAACGTCCATTCGTAAGTTGTATTCGCATCACTTGTGCCTGTAGCACTCAAAGTAATTGGGTCACCTTCACAAGCACTAGCTGCGGAGGAAGATAAAACAGGTGTAGCTGGATTAGGGGAAACTGCTATATCCACACCATTAGAAGGGCCACTTGGACAAGCACCGTCGCCACCAGCAGCTACAACCGTATAAGTACCTGCTTGATTAGTTGCTATTGCATCCAACACTAAAGTAGATTCATTGGTAGTCGCTACTACTGTTGCATTCCCATCTATCGTTGTCAAAGTCCATTCATACGTTGTATTGGCTGTAGCGGCTCCTGCATTTAAAGTAATCGAAGCGCCTTCACAAACAACCGATTCGTTGGCAGTTAGTACTGGTGCGGTTGGTCTTGGACTTACGACAATATCAATTTGATTAGATATGGCAGAGACACAAGTATCACTAGTAACGATAAGCGTATACCCACCTGAATTAGCCACAGTAAGTGCGTCTAAACTGAAGGTAGGAACGTTTGTTATAAATTCAGCAGTTCCCGTCGCTCCAACTGCCGTCCAAGTATAACTAATATTAGTACCTGTTACTGCTGTTGTAGAAAGCGTTAGTGACTCTCCCTCGCAGAGTGCAGTCGCACTTACTGCTAAAATTGGCGTAGCTGGCGCATCACAAGCCTCGTCTACTTGTTGGAAATCAGGTGTTCCATCTCCATCTGTATCCGTCGGATTAGAAGTCGTTCCATCTGTTGATTGTCCGAAAGGATTAACAGTTGGTATACCAGTGCCAATAATACCATCTCCATCTGGATCAGCTAATCCACCTTCAATCACATCATTAATACCATCTCCATCAGCATCTAAATCTCTAAAATCACCAGGGCCTTCGCCATCTGTATTGACTAAAGGCGTATTAGGAATAACTGGTCCATTGGCATCTGCCGTAGCAATACCGTTCGCATCAACAGTGATTGGGCCTGTTCCAATGAAACCATCTCCATCACCATCTGGGTTTATATTTTCAACGGTATCATTAATACCATCATTATCAGCATCTAAATCATGCCAATCTCTTACCAAATCACCATCTGTATCTGGTGGTAGATTAATAGGATCTCCAGTCGTCATTACTGGTGGTAATCCATCTGCGTTTACCGTAGGAATATTACCGTTACCATCATCAATTCTGCCATCTAAATTGGTATCACTTCCTTGATAGCCGCCTTCGATGACATCTAAAATTCCATCATTATCAGAATCTAAATCATGCCAATCTGGAACACCGTCACTATCCCAATCTATTGGCAATGGAATTCCTTGCCCAGTTCCATTTATATTTATTACTGGTGCGATACCATTAGCATCCACCGCTGGAATATTTCCATTCCCATCATCAATTCGACCATCTTGGTTAGAATCTGAATCAATATAACCTGCCTCTATGACATCTAAAATACCATCTTGGTCGGAATCTAAATCATGCCAATCTGGAACGCCATCACTATCCCAATCTATCGGTAATGGAATCCCTTGTCCAGTTCCGTTTGGATTCATAACTGGTGGAAGACCATCAACATTTACAGTTGGTACATTTCCGTTGCCATCATCAATTCGACCATCTTGGTTCGTATCTGAATTCGCATAGCCTGCTTCTACGACATCTAAAATTCCATCTTGGTCGGAATCTAAATCATGCCAATCTGGAACACCATCTCCATCCCAATCTATTGGTAATGGAATCCCTTGCCCAGTTATCGCAGGATCAATTAGTTCAACTAAGCCATCTGAGTTCACACTGCTATCAATCCGCCCATCTTGATTCGTATCTGAACTCGCATAGCCTGCCTCTACGACATCTAAAATACCGTCATTATCGGAATCTAAATCATCATGATCAGGAATACCGTCACCATCAAAATCCCAAGGTACATAATTAGCTACGCCGGTAGGTGAATCATTTGTCTCTAATGCGCTAAATAAACCATTCGCGCCAAAGACAGACGGGTCGCCATCTATTACCCCATTTCCGTCTGTATCCGCTTGATTATGTCCAGCTTCTACTAAATCACTAATACCATCATTATCGGAATCTAAATCATAATGATCAGGTACATTATCTCCATCTGTATCATAAGCACCTATTATTTGATCACAAATACCATCTGCATTCGCATCAATACAACCACTATTAACGGCTGCATCATTGGCATCTTGATAATTTTGTATCCCATCACCATCTTCATCACTACTTGGATCTAAACCACCTGGCAAACAAGCAAAACCTTCTTCAGGATGGCAGAATTCCAATAAATCAGGAATACCATCATTATCATCATCAATATCTACTAAATCAGGAATACCATCATTATCATGATCTCCAGTCGGTGGATTACAATCTGCTACAATATTAATAGCCAAAGTACCTGTACCAAAATTATTAGTTTCAATAAAAGCCCACTGGTCTAGCATCTTTTGATTACCAAAACCATCTGAATAAGTAAAGGGGTTGGTGGTTGGTAAAGGATTACCAGCAGTACCATTTCCACTTGCTTGTGCGCCAATTCCTGTGTGGTCGTAATAAAACGTACTATCTGGGCTATCAGGCCCATTCGTTCTAGTAAAAGTAACTCCGCCACTATTATTTTCAATATCTGCTAATAATAAATGCATCTCTCCCCCTCGAATAGTCAAATCGTAGGCAAAGTTAAAATTTGGGTTAGCAGGAATGACTGTTCCTTCACCGTCACTTCCATCCCAAAAAATTGAATCTTGTCCTAGTCCTACGATTTTAGTAAGCGTAACATCTACTAAATCAGCAAAAGAACCATTATTATTAATATCAATTCTTAATACAGCTTGTCCAGATAATTCACTACCAAAGATAAAATTACCACCTGCTCCTTGTTCTGCAACTAACTCCCCTTCACAAATGCCATTTGCTGGTATAATCCCTCTAAAAGTAAAAGGGCTCGTATCATCAACTATTGGCACCTCATTTAATAACCAAGTTGTATGTGTATTTGCTCTTTCAAGATTCGTAACCGTAGCAGAAGTAGGGAGGTTAGGATCTGGCGTATTAAAGAAAATTTTATTATTAATAAGGGATCCAACACCTTCTGCTTGAGGTTCAAATAAATAAGTCCCTAAAGGATCCCAAGAAGCAGGATCATCCGATCTAATGTAACTACCAGCAGCCGAAAGCACATCCCCTCCAAGTAAGCCAGACATATAAGTTGGTGTGGAATCGCCCTTCACTAAACCAAAAGAGTTGGAATGAATCGGAAATCCCCAAGGGTCGGTATCATTAAAGTTTATTTGATATACATACCCAGCTCTTGTAAGTATATAAAATGTAGGAGAAGTAGAACGACCATTTCCGTCAAGGATAGAAATATATTCTTTTGAATACAAACGACCAGAAACAGCTGTACCACCAGCATTACCAGCTCCTCCTTGAGTAACCGTAATATCCCATGCCAAAGCAACTCGCTGATCAAAAATATTGGTATTAGGCTGATTAGCAGCTCTTGTCCAAGGGTCACTATTAAGTAAACTACTGGTAAATCGTTGTCGTTGTGGCTCAGGATATCGCAATCGAATACTCCATACACCGCCTTGTCCTGTAGGAACGGCAACAACACCTGGATTGTAACCAGCACCTCCAGTCGGGCCATTTAGTTCTTCTACATCATTAAAAATAATAGCCGTATTTCCACTACCATCAAAAGTCGCTACTAATTGCCCACTAGGGTTGTACACCTCAATTGTACCACCATTAATACCAACGTGACTAGAGCCAACATTAATAAATTCACCATCACTTGCATAAACTTTTAGCTGTTGATTTTGCTCAACATTATAAAAAAGTCGATGTCCAGGATAATTTCTGAAATTAATAGACCCTTCTGCAAAAAGAAAGGTGTTACTTGCCACAAGTAGCAGCATAACCATCAGTAAGCATCTGATGGGGGGTGGGTAAAATAATCGCTTCATAATCAAAATTGATTGTTTTATAAATTTAGGATACTTAATTCATGCTAAAGCCAATCAACTAAACAACAGTTGATTATTTCCTAAAGTGATTTAAAGAAATTAATGCAAAACAAGTGTGGTACTAACGCCTTTGGAAAGATTAAATCCTTAACCATTTCCTTTGTACTAAAAGACTTTCCTATTTATTCAAAATAGAACAAGTGATTAGTTTAAGGAGTTGTATATTATTGATTGTCTGTAAATTAGGTAAGGCCAATAGGCCTATTTAGTACAATCTCCTTTTTCGTGTTTGGTCAAAAAGGGTTTATTTTTTGTAGCTAAATAGATTTATAAGTAATTCGTTGCCGTAAAATAAGCGGTAATTTCAAATTGACAAAACATCAAAAATCAGTATAATTTAATCTATGCTAAATACTACAATTTCTATGTAAATTCTCCATGCTCGTCAGGAGAACTTACATTTCTATAGCTATAATTATTGGTTATGAATAAAATATAACTAACTTTAATTTATATGTAATAAATGAAATTATTTAATAAAATACTGTTTTATCAAAGATTATCACTTTAGATACGCAAAAAGTCAAGGGCATTGTTTCAGAAAGGACGGAATAGATGCAAAAATAAAGTATTGGGAGTTGTTATATAATTAATATTTGTAATTTGATTAGGTGAAATTCTTTGTGGCTATTATCTAAATCGTTTCGATGCAAAGCATCTAACGAGCAACACGTTTTTTTAGTAATTATCGGTTACTTGTTATGACAGCAGAAGTTTTACACGATTGCTTGCTGAACCTCCTCAATTAGAACACTCAAAATCTGTTAAATCGATTTACTTAACACTTTTTACCATAGGTTAAAAATAATAATAAAGCGTTGTCTTACCTTTATACAATGAAAAACTATTTTTAGTATCTCATTAGCCAATAATCCCTTCTCGTCAAGTGATGTATGCTTTGCAATTGTACAATTCATCAAAAGCATAAATAATGAGGTAAAAGTTAGAGAATTAAGAATTGGATGCTTTGATATGTAAGCATATTTCATTCTACCTGATATGAAAAAATAACCGTTATCAACTCAGGTTTAGATTTGGAAGATGCTAATTGAATCTTTAAATTAAAAACAAATGGTCGTATTAATCACAGGTATTACAGGAGGTTTAGGAGGAATCCTAGCACCCTATCTAATAGAAAAAGGTATGACAGTCTATGGGACTTCTAGAAATCCTAGTACAAAAATGGAAGGAGTCAAGATGTTGCCTATGAATATTACCGATATTCCTTCCGTTCAAAATTGTTTGACTACTGTAGTCAAACAAGAGGGGCGAATTGACGCAGTTATTAACTGTATTAATAAACTGGTAATCGGGTCTGTTGAAGAAACGACCGTTGAAGAATTTAGAGAAAGCTATGAAACCAATGTTATTGGTGCTTATACTTTAAACCAACAAATTTTGCCCATTTTTCGAAAACAGAATAAAGGCTTAATTATTAATATGAGTTCAGCTGGAGGCATTTTGTCTATCCCTTATTTTGGGTCTTATACTTCTTCCAAAGCCGCCCTTGAATCTATGAGTGAATCCCTTTATCATGAATTAAGAGGCACTAATATTGATGTTGTCGTCATGCAGCCAATAGCAATGCATATCGATAGACCCGCTACGGGAAAACACATTGAACTATCGGCCCAAGTTAAGCCTAATTCCAAATCGCATAAGATGGTCAAAAAAATGAAAGTGGACACGCTAAATAGTAAAATTACGCCATTGATGGTTTCCAAAAAAATCTATGAAGTGCTTATTTATAAGGGGAAACGCCCTTTTAGAGTTAGAATGGGGATGTCTAAAGGTTTTTCATTTTTGAAAAGGATTGCGCCACAAAGTGTATTGGATTTTGTTTTGAAAAAAGCTTTGCCGACAGGTGTTATTGAATAATTATAAGGATTAAACCAGCATACAATCAAAAAATATGAAAAATAAAGTAGTAAAAAAACTCCAGCACCATGTCTTTTTTGTGCATTCATTGGAAGTCTCTAAACAGTTTTACATGGATGTTCTGGATATTAATTTTTCAGCAGATAATTCACCGACTACTTCCGCAGCAATGTATCTAATTGGTCAGAGTATGAATTTTTACAGCTTTGGGAAATATCACCATGATATATGTTTAGTGCATAATCCCAAATTTAAGATGGTGCCAGATGATGATATGCTGCATGTTACTTTTAAACTCAATCCATCTAAAAAATTAGTGCATTTAAAAGAGAAGTTGCAACAAAAAAATATCTCTTTTAAAGAAGGAAGGATATTACAATCTCAAAATCAAGCCGTTAATGCCATTCATTTTAAAGACCCTAGCGGTAATGTTTTGGAGATTATTGAATAATGATTTAGGAATCAGGCGTCGGGTAACAATATTTGCCCTTGCTGTTAACACTTCTAAAGAAACAACTAAATATGGCTAATATTCCACATCACATGGATTCTTTTAAAACGCTCATTTCTCCTTTGATGAAAAAACCGTGGGCGAGAAAGCTGATGCTACTCCCAGTAATTTTGGCAGGAAAAAAAGGAAGTAATAAAACGGATAATTATGAAAATTTTCATCCATCATTAATCAATTCAGTAGAACAACTTTCTATTTATGTTACCAATATTCAGAAATCTAGCGCCTTTTATGAAAAAGCTGCTGGATTAATCCATAATCGAACTTGTGAACCAGAACCACATCCCTTCAAAGATGGGCAAACTTTGCGTTGTTGCTATATGGATGCAAAGGAACAAAAAGATAGTTTGATATTGATAGAAAGGCGAGATGATAACGGGGAAATTATTAAGCCTACTCGAACGCAAATATTTCACCTCGCTTTCGAAATAGAAGATAGTGTTGGCACTATCGAATTCACCAATCAACTAAAGGCTAAAGGGATTAAAATTTCCTATGGTCCAGCCATTCACAATGACATTCCTCCAAATGGTGACGGAGAGTCAGGAGGCAATCATGCGGTCTATGCTTATGACCCAGATTTCCATTATGTAGAGTTTTTTAGCAATATGGATACGATTGATAACTTCAAAGAAAAGTATTCATGAATAAAACAACTTATGATATAATAATTATTGGACTTGGCCCTGCTGGTTTATTTGCGGCTAATTTGTTTGGCAAAAAAGGCTGGAAAGTGTTGGGCATTGAGCAATATGAAAACCGTTGGCCACATCCAAGAGCGATTGGCATGGATGATGAAATACTTCGAGCCCTTGGCAGCATCGGCTTACAAGAAGAAATGCTGGCAAAGATGCACCATTTGAAAGGCGGCTATTTGAGGCATGGAGCAAACAAAGTTTTTGCCTCAATGGACATTACAAGTGATAATGAATATTTGGGAAAACAATATCTTTATTACCAACCTGAACTTGAAGCTGCCTTAGAAGAGGGAGCCAAGCGATATAAACAAGTGGAATTAAGATACAATCATCAGCTCGTTGATTTTCAGCAAATTTCGGAAGAGGAAGTGCAGTTAAAAATAAAAACTAAAGGAACCGATTTATTAGAATTAACGACCAATTACTTGATTGGATGTGATGGTGCAAAAAGTTTTGTCCGCCAAAAATTAGACATTCAAACTCGTAATCTAAATTATGATGGCTATATATTAAAAATTGACGCTACAGCCAAAGACTTGAGCAAATTTGACTACGATACCGATTATTTTCACAAATATTGTTCTTCAAAAAAAGCATGGATTCGAATGGTTGGCAGAGGCAATCATTGCCGCTGGGAATTTCAATTCAAAGAAAATATCGAAGATCCAAAGGAGTTGTCTAATGAAGCCGCTTTACAACATATTGCGGAAACTGGCGATGACATTAGTAATTTGTCCGTTATCAATGTAACCTTCTATAAGTATCAGTCTTTGGTGCATAAAACATGGCGAAAAGAAAATTGCTTTATTGCTGGAGATGCCGCACATTTAACCCCTCCTTATGCAGGACAAGGTTTATGTGGAGGGATAAGAGATTTGGTCAATTTGTCGTGGAAATTAGAAGAAGTCAAGCAAAAACAAAGTAGTGAAAAAATATTGGAAACCTATCGAGCGGAACGTGCCCCTCATTTCACTCAATATATTTACATTGCAATTTTCATAGGATATTTATTTAAGACAAGGTTATATTATTTATTTCTGGCTTTTTCCTATCTACCCTTTTTAAAAAATATTGGCGGAAAATTATATATCCCTCCACCAAAATTGGGTAAAGGTTTTTTCTCAAGACATTCCACCGCAAGACGAGTAATTCCATATTGTAAAGTAACTCCTAAGGACGCAGCTATTCAATTTATTGATGAATTTATTGATAACAAATGGACTTTATTAAGCAAGTCGCCAGTTGAGAAAAATATACAACACTTAGCGGCAAGCATTAATATTCAAATCTTAGACATTTCGGAAAAAACTGCATCCAATGAATGGTTAACCAATTGGATGGAATCTAAACGGATTCAATGTGCTTTAATTCGACCTGATTTATATATATTTTCAGGAGGAAAGCAACTAGAAAAAGTTTTGAATCAATATATTCATTTAAAGAAAAAGGTAGCTTAGGCATTTCTGTCTGAGTAACATCGTAGGACATTGCTCAGGCAGAAATGCCTAAGCTGCAAAATATAAAAAAATGGGATTATCAATCATTAGGTACACCACAAAAAGTAGTACTAAAATTAGCTGGGGCATTATAAAAAATCAAAAAGAAATCAGCCCAATTTCAGGCGACTTTGAACAACTATCTCAACTAATTTCAAAATTCGATGAACAGGCAGCAATTTGGAACGCCGTTAAACCAAGCCTAAATTTAACCGACGTTAATATTTTATCGCCAATCACCAAACCTTGTAAATTAATCTGCCAAGGTTTGAATTATGCGGAACATCGGGAAGAAGCTGGAAAAGAACGATCTTCAGATTATAATCTTATTTTTAGAAAAGATGAAAGTGCCATCACAGGCCCTTATGACCCTGTAAATATTCCATCGGATTGTCAAATTTTTGATTATGAAATTGAATTGGGACTAGTTCTCGGAAAAAACATTACCGAGCCAGTTCAAGTTACGAAAGAAAATGTATCAGATTATGTAGTAGCATGGTGTATTGTCAATGATTTTTCGGCAAGAGACATGATGTTTAGAGCGTCTTTTCGACAATGGTATTTGGGTAAAAGTGGTAGAACGTTATGTCCAATTGGACCTATTCTATTTTTTCCAGACAAAGCAGATTGGAAACGATTCGATGACTTACAATTAACGCTAAAAGTAGATGGAGAAATCCGACAACAAGCTTTTGCCAATCAATTGATTTTTAGACCTGCTCCAACCATTAGCTATATTTCAAAAAACATTGATATGTATGCAGGGGATTTAATTTTAACAGGAACACCTGGAGGCATCGCTTTACATCCCCCCTCTAAATTAAAAAGAAAGATGGCAGAACTCCTATTTGATGAACGAAAACAGGTAGAAATGATGGTGAAGATGAATAAAGATAATACTCGATTGTTGCGTTCAGGGCAGCAGGTTACTTGTACGATTAATACTAAAGATGGGGTAATTGATTTAGGGAAAATGGAGAATTTTATTGCTTGAACCCACTTTAACTAAAAATAATATTCAATAATGAAAAAAGTCTGGAAAATAACCCTATCAATTTTAGTACTATTGATTATTGGTAGCTTATGGTTTATTTATACACCAGTAGATTTAAGACCCCCTTATTTAGGAAATAAAATAGCAGAAAAAGATTTTACAAAAGGCAAAGCATTAGTAAAAGAAATCCAGAATGCTTATGGCGGTAAGGAAAATTGGTTGGCACATAAAACGGGTACTTATCTTCAAACTGCGGATTGGTATGAGGACAAATTGGGTGTTGCCAATTGGGATACTATACCACAACGATTTCAAATGACCGCCATCTTAGGAACAGATAATGCGGAATTTACCTTATTAAATGGTCCTAATAAAGGACAGACTTGGGGGGTAGAAGATTGGACCTCTTTTCAAAAAAAGAAAGGGCAAAAAATAATCACCCCGCATGAAAAATACCAACACAAACTGGTGTATAAAAACTATTGGTTTCAATTTCCATTTCGTTTTAGCGAAGCACCAATTATTGCTTATGCTGGAGAACGAACCGTCAATGGGGAGACGTACGATTTATTGTATGCCACTTGGGGAAGCGAAGCAGCTAACCGAAAATATGACCAATATGTTTTGTATCTAGATAAACAAACAAAAATGCTGGAATGGCTCAATTTTACCGTTCGAGAAAAAGCAAATTTTTTGAATATAACTGCTCAATTTACTGATTTTAAAACGATTAATGGAATTACAGTACCTTTCAATCAATACATCAGCTGGGGGAAACCTGGAGAAGATGGACATAAGTTGCACGAAAACAGATATGAATCTATACAGTTTGGAGAGTAGGTAAGAAGGGGTAGAGATTAAAATTCAGACCGTCCCAATTCATCAGGACGATCTGAATGCTGGCTTCTAAAAAAATTATCGTTGTCGCCTAATTCGGCTTAAAGACTGTTGTGTAATACCCAAATATGATGCAATATAACCGAGGGAGACTCGAAATAAAATATCTTCCTGTTTTTTAATCAAATTAAGATACCTCGTTTTAGCATCTCTAAATTGTAAATCTTTAATTTTTTCTCCTAATTCTAGCGCAGCATTCCTTAATAACATGCTTTCCATCATATAAAACTCTGGAAAGTCTTTGGCCAATACTTTGATGTCGGCTAAATTCAACGTAAGCAATTGGCATTCTTCCAAGGTTTCCAAATAAAAATCGCTAGGAGTTTGGCTATAAAAGCTATTGAGTTCTGTCATAAAGTCCCCTTCAAAAGAAAACCAATGCGTTATGTCTTTACCTTCCTCATTAATATAATAAAATCGAAGACAACCTTTTTGAATGACATATAGCTTTCTACAAAGGTCTCCTTCTCTTAATAAAATACTTTCCTTCGAATGCTTCTCTAATTTAAATTTTTGGGATAAGGCCTCTAAAAAAGCTGGGGAGAGCTTAATTTCTTCGCTTATAGTTTTTAGTATATCCAAAATGTAAGTCGTTATATTTTAAGGAAATAAATGATAAATGTATTCATTTATTTCCTTTACTAAAAAAAACAATGTTTAATCTTAGACAAAGTGCTATAAATAATCAACCATTTATACAGCCCTTTCCCCTTCTAAGAAATTCAAAAAGCGGACAAATCTATCTGGTTATTTTCGGCTATCATCTATAGAAGCGGTAAGGAATGCTAGATTCTTTACCGCTTTTTTATAATTCTACACATTGAAAACATGAATGATATTTGATTTAAGATTTAATCTTAAAACATCGACACCCGAATAGGTTCGTCATATTGAACAAACTTAAAATATCGGATGGTGGCTAGTAGTTAAGACAAGTTGAAAACTTGAAATATATTGTTTGGAAGATACAATCTTCCAAAATCGGCAGCTTGCTAATGCTAAAGTATCGTAGAAAAACAACAGGCATTTGCTCAATAAAAGCAGACGGCCGTTTATATACTTAAAACATCGGTGTCCTACGATTCAAAATTGTTTAAAGCATAAAATTAAAAGCTCCTCTAAACACAAAAAGCGGTAAGAAAAATAATCTCTTACCGCTTTCTGCTATCCTTATATAAACTAATCTAAGTTGCGGAGAAGAGAGATAAACCTATAAAATCGTCGAAATCTTGTGCTTTTTCAATAAAAACTCCTCTTTGAAGGTCATTTTAGTCTCTTTTCTCTGCTCTCTAATCTCTGCTCTTAATTGTCCGCAACTTGAATTAAACTAATAGATCAACATCCCTACCCCAAAGCAATCCCCAAAACCTCCTCCATCCGCTCCACATAATGAAAACTAACCCCCTTAATATAAGCAGCATTAATCTCGTCTACATGTTTTTCATTCTCCTTACAAAGGATAATATCTTTAATTCCAGCTCTTTTAGCCGCTAAAATCTTTTCTTTGATACCACCGACAGGTAAGACTTTTCCTCGAAGGGTAATTTCTCCCGTCATTGCCAAATTCGGTTTAACAGGTTTGCCCGTAAAGGCAGAAGTCAATGCCGTTAGCATGGTAACACCCGCTGATGGTCCATCTTTTGGCGTTGCACCTTCTGGAACGTGAATGTGAATATCCTGTTCTCCAAATACTTTTGTATCAATGCCTAATGCTTCTGCGTGCGCTTTGAGAAAACTCAAAGCCGTTTGCGCTGATTCTTTCATCACGGTGCCTAAATTTCCTGTCAATTGCAGCACCCCTTTACCTTTACTCAAACTCGCTTCGATAAATAGTATGTCGCCACCTACAGAAGTCCAAGCTAGGCCAACGACTACGCCAGGCACTTTAGTTCGTTGGTAACGGTCTCTAGAAAATCTAGTAGGGCCTAAAATATCTTTGATTGTTGCTTCCTTTATACTTATGTCATAGGTTTCTTCCATCGCTACCTTTTTAGCCGTAGCTCTCATGACGCCTGCAATTTGTCGACTAAGTGACCGTACACCAGATTCACGGGTATAGTCCTGAATGATTTGCATCAGCACTTTGGTAGACAATTTTATATCTTTTGCTTTTAAACCGTGTTCTACTCGTTGTTCAGGAACTAAATGTTTTTTAGCAATTTCTATTTTTTCTTCTATGGAATAACCGCTGATGCTAATAATTTCCATCCTGTCTCGAAGGGCAGGTTGAATCGTATTTAAAGAATTAGCCGTCGCAATGAATAAGATTTTAGACAAATCGTATTCTACATCCAAATAATTATCATGGAAAGTAGTATTTTGTTCTGGATCTAAAACTTCTAATAAGGCAGAAGAAGGATCCCCTCTAAAATTGGAGCCTACTTTATCAATTTCATCTAAAATGAAAACTGGATTGGACGATTTTACCTTTTTCAAAGATTGGATAATTCGACCAGGCATAGCGCCAATGTACGTCTTTCGATGTCCTCGAATTTCAGATTCATCGTGCAAGCCACCTAAAGACATTCGGACAAATTTTCTAGACAAAGCTCTCGCAACCGATTTCCCAAGAGATGTTTTACCAACGCCTGGAGGGCCGACCAAGCACAAAATAGGCGCTTTCATATCTCCTTTTAGCTTCAAGACGGCTAAATGTTCTAAAATACGGTCTTTTACTTTCTCTAAGCCAAAATGGTCTTTGTCCAATACTTTTTTGACCTTTTTTAAATCAAAATTATCTTCGGTATAAATATTCCAAGGCAAGTCCAGCATCAATTCCATATAATTCAACATCACGGAATATTCAGCTACTTGTGGATTTAATCTTTTTAATTTTTTAAGGTCTTTATCAAAAACCTCTTTGACTTCTTTCGGCCACTTCATCTTCGCTGCTCGGTCTCTTAATTTACCATATTCTTGGTCTTGTGGATTATTACCCAACTCTTCTTGAATCGTTTTTAATTGTTGATTCAAGAAATAATCTCTTTGCTGCTTCTCTAAATCTGTTCTGACCTTATTCTCTATTTTATCTTTTAATTGCAATAATTGCAATTCATTATCCATCTTTATCAATACGGCCTCTGCCTTCTTACTTAAATCATTAATTTCTAAAATCTGTTGCTTGGCAGGGACATCAATGCCTAAATTAGAAGTAATAAAATTCAGTAAAAATGCGCCGTTATCAATATTTTTTAACATCACAGATGCCTCCGAAGGAATATTTGGCGCCAACTTAATAATTTGTTGCGCTAAGTCTTTGATAGACGCAATCGTCGCACTAAATTCTAATTGGTTTTCTGCTTTGATTGTACCTATTTCTTTAATTTTTCCTGACAGAAATGGATTTTCTTGCGTTAATTCTTCCAAAGAAAAACGCTTCCGTCCTTGCAAAATAGCGGTAGTGGTACCATCTGGCATTTTTAGGATTTTTAAAATCCTAGCAATGGTGCCTATTTGAAATAAATCCAACATTTTTGGATTCTCCGTCTTCGCAGTCCGCTGAGATAAAACAGCAATCAATCGGCCACTTTCATAAGCATGATGCACCGCCTTAATAGATTTATCTCTTCCTACCGTAATAGGAATAACTATCCCAGGAAAAAGTACTGTGTTTTTAAGTGCCAATACAGGTAGCACCCCAGGAAAATCTTCCTTTAAGTTCATTTCATCATCATCGTCATCATTCATACTTAAAAAAGGCATAAAATCTCCTTCTTCATCAATACCCTGTGGGAAAAAAAAATCTTTAAACATAAATTTATTTTCACTATTTGCGTTGTATTCCATTCCTTATAGAATACCTCTTTGCCAAAATGGCAGCAAGATACAAAACATCTCACTTAAATATATTGGTCGAATATTATGCCAGTAAGAAAAGTCTGCCATTTGGTAGTTTTTACATCATTTTCTAAAGCATGCTTGTTTATTCGTCTATAAAAAGTGGTCAAAAAGTCAGTAAAAAGGTTAAATTGTAAATGAATCTCAATCAATATTAAGCAACTTCAATTGTCGGCTACGAGTTTTGTAATGCGAATCACATCTATTTATTTAAAATACACTAGTTTTGTATATAAAAAATCATAAGTTTATTATCTAAAAGGCTACTCCCCCCTAAATAGCAGCGCAAATTAGAACTGATTAGTCCTACCCCTAAGTAGGCAATTAATATTTAGAGCTTGTTGGGAATTTATCCTTTGGGCTAAAAAAGCGTCTTTTTTATCTCCAAAAACAAACTCCCAACAAGCTCTTACCAATACTAATCATTTAAAAGTATTACACTCTTTTTAAGACCGTGTTGACTATACCACCAAATATTTAGCTTTCTACTGCTTAGCATTTTCCGATTTAAGTATATCCTAAAACCTTTTATAAAATTAAATAAGCCACCAAACCTTATAGTGATGCGAATGTCTATTACCCTAAAACAAATCCATCTAATCTTCTTTTTTTTAGTCTTTCTCCTTAGTAAGCCTCTATTAGCTCAATTAACCGTTGACCAAATAATGGGTGCTAATGCCAGAGAAAGGGACCCTATTCCAAGGATGAAAGCGGTTGGATTCATTAGAGAATACCATAATTGGTTTTTTAATGAAGGCTATCCAGATGGGTCTAATCCAGCCAATTATTCCTTTGGCTATCCAAATGCGCAGTACAAATGGAATGCCCCTTATCAAAATACTTCTCCTACGACCTTATTCGATGATTTTTATCAAGAAATACTAGCGAATCAAGTAACTTTTGCCCCTTCTTTTTTAGGTACAATTCGACAATTAGTTGACCCAAATAATACTTTACCTTTTGGAGAACATATTATTGATGAGTTTAAACCCGTGCCACCTGGTGCAGATACGCTTAATCCTGCTTCTTATCTAGCACATGCAGCCTATATGTACCAATATGCTGCTCGATACGGTCATCAGACCTTCACTACTAATCGAATAGACAGTTTCATTAGTCCATTCACACATCCAGATGAAACACCTAAAACCGGTCTTGGCTTTGTTGATTATATGGAAAATTGGAATGAACCCGATAAATTTTGGTTTCGAGATTTTAACGGTGCTTATCAAACTTATTTTACACCAGCAGTTTATGCTGCTATGCTGAGTGCTGATTATGACGGTCATGAGCAAACGATGGGATTAAAGGAAGACCCTGATAATCCTGACAATATGGTCTCTACGGTGGGTATCAAGAATGCAGATTCTACTATGAAAGTTGTAATAGGTGGCTTAGCGGTAGCAGATGTCGCTTATTTTCGAGGAATCGTAGCATGGGCGAAAGCAAATAGAACCAGTGTGTCATTAGAAAAAGTCTTACCTTTTGATGTGTTGAATATTCATAAATATACAGGCGATAGTTTAGCGTTTCTAAATAGCAGATTTGGCATTAGTCCTGAAGCAGGCAGGCTTAGAGACACTTTATTGGCTTTTGCTACTTATCGAGATTCTTTAGAAACTGCATTTAATGTAGATTTAGAATTATGGTTATCAGAATTCGGGTATGATACCTATACCCCAGCATCAGGTAGTCCTAGTGGTGTAGCACCTGCTATTGGAGATAATGATAATTATGAAGTGCAAGGTCAGTGGTTGGTTCGGTCTTATTTAGAAGCATTCGCGGCAGGCGTAGAAAAAGCCATTATGTTTGATTTAAGAGATGAATGCACCGATCCAAATAATCCTAATTCAGCTTGTGGGTTATTTTCTAGTAGTGGTTTATTAGAAAATATTCACAACAATTATAAGCCCAAAACGTCTTGGTTTTATACCTACACGATGAAAAATATTCTGACAGGAATGGTCTTTGATAATGACTTGTCTAATTGTTTGGATACTACTTGTACAAGAGTATATCGTTTCAAAGATCCTAATGAAAGCAATAAAAGAATATACGCTATTTGGCAACCAACTGCTTCTGATGACACAACGGCTTATCATTTTTTGAACGAAGATTTAATGAATGCGACGCTTGTAAAATTAGAAGTGCCAAGTATTAGAGGCATATCGAGTAATATAACTGACTCATTTCCGACTTTAATCATTACAGAAAGACCTACCTTTATTATCGTCAATGATACTTATTTTACTACTCAAAGCTGCACCCCAGGCAGTATTCTAACTGACAATCCAACCTGTAGTTCCATTAATGTCCTTGTAGATGTACCTCAAAATAGTGGTACGTATCAACTTTGGTCCATGCAAGGCAGTTTTGCTGCCAGTGAGTTTGCTCATCGGTCGGCTACTTTACTTAGAGAAACATTAGTACCCACTGATTCTATTATTACCGTACCCAATTTATTAGCCAATACTTTTTATACTTTTTTCTTAATACCCGAAGGCGTCGGAACTAGCGAAAGTGACAAAATATGTACCACTCAAAATACAACTTTAGCAGCCACTAGCAACTGCTATTTAACTATTCAAACAGATTGGGTATTCGATGATTTTCAAAATGATATTCCTTTTAAAGGTATCCATCCCTTTACTTTATTTGATGAACAACATTTCGGGGACTCTATATGTCGAGCCGCTACTACCCTACCTAACAGCATTTGGGGTTTTAATGATTCTGATGAAATCGCTCGGAGTGTCAGTTTAGATTTACAAGCTTATTATTATATCGACCTTTTTACTTTACATGACCAATATAGTGAAGGGGATTTCACTATACAAATGGCGGATTCGCCCAACGGCCCTTGGACAACTATTAGAGAATATTACACCACTTTAAATAATGAATGGACGCATTTAACCAACTTAACGCCACCTAATACGCCCATTCGTTACCTTAAATTTATAGCAGAAGCTAATAATGAGGCTAAAGTTGGAGAATTATTGATTTGTGGCAGATTAGCAGATTTTAATCCTGATTTACTCCCTGGCGTTGCTAAAAATGGGGAAGTTACGGCACTTACCTGCAATGAAGCTACATTAGCTTGGACCACACCTTTTGATGAGGACATCGCTCAATATTTAGTCTATTCCGAAGGGAATTTAGTGGGCATGACAACTACCAATAACCTAATAATTAATAATCTAACGGCTAATACCGTCTATATTTTCAAGGTGGTAACAGAAGATGTTGGCGGGAATCAATCAACAGATAGCTTAACTATCGAAGTAAGCACTAATATAGAAGGGGAATGTAATCTAGTATGTAATGTTACCTGCGCTTGTGCCATTTGTATTCGACCAAATTGGATTACTAGCTTAAATGCAGGTACAAATTTTTCTAAAGATGGGTTATTTGATGAACAGGACAAAGTGCCTTTTTGCGGGACAACTAGCAATAATCCTAATTCTACTTATAGCAACACCTTTGCATCTGGTAATGGTAATGCTCCAGATACGGTTTTAGTAGATTTACAAACAATATACGATATTTCAAAAATGCATATCTTTTTTCAAGGTGGTAGTAGTAGCAATTTTATTATTCAATATTTAAATAGTAACAACATTTGGATAGAAGCACTCAATCATATTACCGTTCCCGATTTCAGTTGGAAAATTTTTCCTAATTTGAATGCTAGAACACAGCATTTAAGAATCATCCAAACCGATAATAATTCATTAATTGGTGAAATCGGAATTTGTGGTGCAGAATATGTCAATTTAGATTGTCCTTCAACGATTAATATAACTATGCCACTTAGCCAAGCAGATACCTTTATTGCTGGCAGCATTACCTCGAATACTACCTTAGCTACAGGCATTGAAGTGGGGTATTTTGCAGAAAATACAGTCACCTTAACTTCAGGTTTTCATGCAGTCGCAGGTGCTCGTTTTTTAGCTACAATAGCTCCTTGTCCAACTGATTTTACAGCTTTATCAGATATTTCTGCCTTTGCTAATGCTGAATTAACTCCCAAAACTATTCCCTCAACTAAAAATACTTTAACCGTTTATCCCAATCCTTTTCAATCTAGTACGACCTTAGCCTTCTATTTAAGACAGACTGCCAAGGTGCAATTAGTCATTTTTGATGCAACGGGTAAGATTGTCCAGACATTAGTCAATAATCAACTAATGAATAGTGGTCAGCATGAATTATTATTTCGCACCAATCATTTGAAAAATGGGTTTTATATAGCTCATTTACAAGTTGGACAAACTGTTTTGTCTAAAAAGATGGTGCTTTTGGGGTGGTAATATATACTGTAATAGGTTGACTAGTTGATTAATCAACTCTATAAATTTTAATTTTTAAAATAGCAAATACATCACCTTAAAGATATTACAATTTAAAATAAATTAAAAAAAATCACGAATTTTTAAAAATCTTAATCTGTTGGTATCAAATTTGCAATTCTCTTTACTACACAAGACTCTTTCCATTCTTCAAATTGATTATTTCCTACAAAAAAGGCAACCTAAAAAGGATTTGACCCCTATAATATATACCATATATCAAGTATCTTATTTATTGGGTAACAAGAAGATAGATATATTTTCATAAGCGAGATTCATCATTAAAAGCCATAAATGAATAAGTAGCATGAAAGTATTCTATGAGAAAACTAGCAATTTAATACAAAAGTTAAATTGCCTTAATTCTATTGCTCTATGCGTCTTATAATCAAAAAGTATTATTCAAAAACCAAGATTGGGTTATACTACACCCTCCTCTTATTCTTATGCAGCAATCTTTTGCCCGCTCAGGGTGTGATGGAGTCCTTGACCATTAGAAATGTGGAAAGCGTTAACACCAAAACGCTAGAATACTGCCCTGTAATTTTCAAAAACCAATTGGTGTTTACCTCTACCAGACCAAAACCTGGTAGCCCAATGACGAGGTGGAGAGATGAGAAAAAACAATTTTCTGATTTATATATTGCTAAAAAAAGCACTCATGGTAGCTTTTTCGATACTAAAAGGTTAACAGGTAATGCAAGTAGTCCTGTTCATAACGGAGCAGCAACCTTCAATCAAACAGGCAATGAAATGTTTTTTACAAGAAATAATGAAAATGGCAAAAACGAAAAGAATATTATTAATTTAAAAATTTATACGGCTCAATTATCCAATAATATTTGGCAAAACGTACAAGAATTGCCTTTAAATGATGAGCATTTTTCTAATTGCCATCCGTCTTTATCTACAGATGGTCGGGAATTATACTTTGCTTCCAATCGACCTGGTGGATTCGGTGGAATGGATATCTACGTTAGCAAAAACATCAATGGTGTTTGGCAACAACCTCAGAATCTAGGCGCTACCATAAATAGCGAAGGAAATGAATTATTCCCTTTTATTTCGGCTACTGATGTACTATATTTCGCAGCTAATAATACCCAGAGTATAGGTGGTTTAGACATCTTTAAGGCTGCTAGAGCAGCAGGCGCAGTAAAGTTTAACCCTGCTATTAATTTAGGAAAAGATTTCAACTCTGAAGCGGATGATTTTGGTATCTGTACCAACGAATCAGGAACAGAAGGTTATTTTTCCTCCAATCGAAAAGGCGGGAAAGGAGGTGATGACATCTATCATTTCAAATGGACGCAAGTAGCCTTACCTCGGGAACAGTTAAGTCTAGCCGTTTATGATGCGTATAGTAAAGAACGAGTTTCAGATGCGCACATTACGATTTTCGATGACGGGATTTCACATAATCAAAACGATATTTATCCTATCGCCAAAATGATGCGTTTGGTTAACGAACAAAACAATAATCCTTACCATGCATTAGAAAAAAAGAATTATAGAACGGGCACTAAAGGGGCAATCTCTATGATTATTGAAGAAGAAAAATCTTATACTATTTTTGTAGAAAGAGAGGGTTATTTGCCCTTAAAAAAAGTAATTAGTGCGAAAGAATTACAAACACAAAAACAATGGGAATTCCCGCTAAAAAGAATGGCCGGTATTCCTTTAAAAATTAAGGCAATAAATATGCCTTTTAGAGAAGCTGTTCCTCATATCTCCCTTGAATTATTCAATCATTGTACACAAAAAACGGAACGAGTCATAAGTGATGAAAATGGTTTATTCACTTTCTATTTGTCTTGCGATTGTGAATATGAATTAATTGGCAGAAAAGAAAAGTATAGAAAATATCAAAAGCGTTTTAATACCAAAAATCGAACTTGCGGAGACTTAAATGCTATTAATACCTCCATCTATCTAGTTAAACAAGAAGTCATTGAACATATGGCTAGTACTAATAATCTACGCTTTCCTTCTTTTGATAGTTATGAGTATCAAAACAGTCAAAAGGTAGGGCAAATAATCTGTCTAGAAAATATCGTTTTTGAGGAAAACAAAGCTGATTTAGATAACTTCGCTATCGCTGATATTTATAAAATTCATTATTTTTTACAGAAAAATCCTCATATACAAGTAGAAATAGCTGTACATACAGACTCTAGAGGTACCGCAAAATTTAATCATCGTTTGTCTCAAAAACGAGCAGATACCATTGCCACTTTTTTACTAGAAAAAGGCATTCCCCAAAAGCAAATTTACGCAATAGGTTATGGAGAAGATCGTTTGCTAAATCATTGCCAAGATGGTATTCTTTGTAGTGAAACAGAACATCTAATCAACAAACGAGTAGAAATGAAAATTACAAGAATAGACAATTTGAGAGCAGAACATTTGTTAGGGCAGCGGTGATTAGCGTTATAAAGGATGAGTAATAAGTTGAAAATGTAAAGCACTTTACAAAAAGAAAAATTAGAAACACTACTACGGCATATTTATCGTTTTAGCAGTAAAACAAAGAGGTCGGATGTCAGAGCGTTTATTTCATAAACTGTCAGAGGTCAGATTACATCTGTACAAATCATTAATAATCGGTTATTTATACAGAGTTAATCTGACTTCTGACAGAAAATTTCAATTTTCTGTCTGACTTCTGACGTCTAAAATATTACATTCCAATACACCGAATAGCATTATATATTGAATAAAATAACCGTTAATAAAAAAATAATTAGTCGATTCAGCTACTATACTGGATTGGCTTTTTTATTGGCTAAAAGTAAGGCAGGTTACAAAGAAGGAAAAAAAACAGGTATAGAAATGATATATTAGTTTATGATTTAATATATTTGCAGCACTTTTTTTGAAACACATTTTTTTCAAAAGAGTTGAATAATAAGTTGAACCAAATTTAAGGTTCTTCACCTATTATAACCAACCTGCAAGACGGAATTTTCTCATTACCTGAAACACTATTGTATGGTTATTGAAATTAAAAACAAATACGCTTTATAGTACATAAATATCTGTAAATCAAGTATTTAAAATCACTATAATTAGTATTACATTTAATTCAGTAGACAAAGTAATTATGCGAATGCGCATTTATAATTATCGCTTCTAGCTAATTATTTCATACACATACCTCCTTACTAAGTATTTGCCTATTTTTTGTAAAAATATTTTGGACACCTTAATGGTAACAACTGACATTGCCATTGAGTGCTTATTATGAAACGCATTTATTGCTCAAACACACACGATAAATAATAAATATATTCCCATGTATAAACTGATTACATTTTGTAGTTTCCTTTTGCTAGCGCCCGAATTATTCGCGCAACAATTACCCTTATTTTCTCAATATCAAGATAATTATATTGCTATTAACCCTGCGATGGTTAGTAGAGATTATTTATTGAATGAAGATAATTTATCCTTTGGCGTTTCTCACAGAAATCAGTGGACAGATTTTCAAAATTCACCAAAAACACAACTAATCAGAGGCGAATATTTATATGAAGGCGGTGGTTTTGGGCTTTTAACGGGCGGTTATTTATTAAATGACCAAACGGGTCCAACTGGATTAACGGGTTTATATGGTCGAATTGGTGGAATTTTGGCGGGCGATCCTTATTTTGGTGGAATTGCGCTCGCATTAAATATAGGTGTGGTCCAATATAGGGTGGATACTCGTCAATTAAACCTTAGGGATGCAGGAGATATAGAGGCAGCAAATAATCAGCAACAAATATTTCCTGATGTTGGTTTTGGGCTTTATTATTATAGAAGATTATCTAGTAGAGGCTTTTTTGATGATGATTTGATTTATGCAGGAGTTTCCATTCCTCAATCTATTGGTCTAGATACAGAATTCCAAGACGAAACAGGTAATTTTTTCCTCAAAAGAGCACAACATTTTTATGCTCAAGCAGGGCTTTTCCATTTCTTAGAAGATGAAAGTTATATAGAATTAGCAGGTTGGGCAAAGTATATACAAGGAGCACCAGTTAATATTAGTGCTAATTTCCGTTACCAAACCAATGCTGCTATCTGGATAGGTGTTGGCGGTTCTTCTGCTGGAAGTGCCCATGCAGAAACAGGGGTTTTAATTGGCGAAAAGGCAGGGTTTAATAGTACTATTCGAATTGGCTATGGCTTTGATTATAACTTTAGCTCTTTTGGCCCTGCTGCTGGTGTCACGCATGAAATTAGTGTTTCTGTGGCAATGCAAAAATAGGGTTATTAGTTACTAGTTACTAGTTGCTGGTTGACGATAACTGCTAACCCGCAACTGGCAACAGACAACCATTCATTAAAAAATATTCTCTTATATAAAAACACCCATGAACAGGTATTTTCAAACTATCATCACAAGTATTTTTCTTTCTTTTATAGCCATTAGCACCGCATTCGCTCAACCAACTTTGGTACTCGGCAATGCGACAATTCCTTCTGAAAGTATTGGGTCTATTGACGTTTCTGTAATGGATTTTACGGATATTACTAAAACCCAATATTCCTTGAATTGGAATACAGATGAACTCGAATTCATCGGTATTACCGATATTAATACAACTAACGGTCTAGATCTAAGCGAAGCTAATCTAGATATATCAGGTGCAGCAAATGGAAATCTTGTATTTTCATGGGAAAACACCAATGGTCAAGGCATGACTCTACCAGATGGAATGAAGTTTTATAGTATCGAATTTAGAGCCTTAATTCCAGAAGGAGCGACCGCAAATGTCGTTTATGCTAATAGTCCCTCAGAAATCATCATCAATCGAACAGCTTCAGGAAACACCAATATTTTTGATCCAGACATGGTCCCTCCAATTAATGGAATCATCACTGCGTCTACAGCTATTCCAGACATATTTTTCAGTTTTTCCCCTCAGGAAGAAAAAAGTACTTTTTGTAAAGGGGACAAAATTTGTTACGATGTAAAAGTAGCTGATTTTATAGATGCAGGCTTAACTGCTTTTATTGAGTGGGACAGTAGCGTTCTTGCTTATGATGGAAATAATGGGAATGCCAATTTATATGAATTTACGGATTTAAATGTAGTTTTATTAGATACAGTAAATAAAGTATATGATAATATTGCTAGATTAAATATATTAAAAGACTTTTTTGTTTTAACAATTCCAGACAGTACTATTATCTTTTCTCTATGTTTCGATGTTGTTGGAGAACCAAACAGTAGCACTACCCCGAAATTGCTTAAAAATACTTCTTTCGATTCGGGTGGATTTACAGCAGATGGTAGCCTTAGAGACATTATATTAGTAAACGAGCCAACGATTACTGTAACCGATTGTCAAAGCCTAATTAGTTTCTCCACGGAATGTCAAGATATTCGCTCAGACGAAACGGTCTGTATTGATTTTACAACGTCTAATTTCGCAGACATTAATAGGGTGAAATATACCGTTGTTTATGACCCTAATAGACTAGAGTTTATCAATTCAGAAAATTATAATTTACCTGGATTAGCGGCTAGTAATATTACCGCTGACAATGGGTTACTTACTTTGGATTGGACAGGTACCAATGGGGAAACACTACAAAATGGGGACTTTATATTTTCTGCTTGTTTCAAAGCTATTGGTACAATAGACAGTAGTAGTCAATTAAATTATATTCCAATAGTCGGCACTTCCGTTGGACATGAAATTAGACTATCCAATGGAGAGCAATTGGATAATCCTCAATTTAATAGTTGTGAAGTAAAAATACTACCACCTACAATTAGTCTTTCTGTCCCGACAGCAGCTTTCCCTCCTGGTGAAGAAATATGCCTGCCCTTAACAGTTACTAATTTTTCGAATATTAATCATGTAGAAATGCCTATCGAATGGGACCCTACAGTTCTAGAATTTGTCTCGATTAATACAACAGGTCTAACGGGTTTAAACCTCGATGCTTTTGATACAAAAGATACAGCAACTGGACAATTACAACTAGTCACTTGGGATAGTCCTACTGCCGAAGGTATTACCTTAATAGATGATGCTAGTATCTTTGAAATCTGTTTTAAAGTAATCGGAAATTTAGGAGATGAATCCCCTGTTAGCTTCCCTAGTGTTGCAGATAACCCTGTTTTTATTAGAAATAATAATTTTCAAGAACCTGGCGTAAATATCACGAATGGTTTAATTACCGTTGCTTCAGGTGGCTTAGTCTTATCTTCTGAACCAAAAGAAACGAAAGAAGACGAGGCTTTTTGTGTGGATATTCAAGCAAGTAATTTCCAAGACATTGTTTCCCTCGATTATACGCATACTTATGACCCGAGTGTTTTAAGATTCGATTCTGTACAAGTAAGTGGTGCTTTATCAGATTTCTCCCCAAATGATATTAGATTAACAGCCGATGGAAATATAAAAGTGATTTGGCTATCAACCGACCCTACTGGAGCAACCAGTTTAGCAGATGGTACTGCTCTTTATTCCTTATGTTTTACTCCAATTGGTAGTTTAGGCGCATGTGCCAATTTTACTTTGGATGGTTCAGAAGAAGTGACAACGCTGGAAAGTGCAGGAACAGATGTAGGAATTTTTAATAATTTAGGCAATCTATGTATAGATAATTTTGGCTTAACCTTAATAGATTCCTTACTCCCAACTTGTATAGGCGGAGATGGTAATCTAAACATTAATGTAGGCGGAGATACAGGGGAACGATTTTTCTTTTTTGTAACCAAAGATGGTCAGTCCTTTTTAAGTAATGAAAATGTTGAAAATAGTACCATTTTCTTAGAAAATCTTTCAGAAGGCGTCTACACTATTATTTTAAATTCTATTACTAATCCTAATAAGTCCGATACTAAAACTTTCAGCCTTGTCCTAGGGCCTGACGATTTACCTTCTATTACCTTAGGAGAAGATGTTGATGCAGGTTGTGTGTCAGCAACTGCGGAATTAAGTATCCCATTAGATGGTAGTCAATTTACTTTACCACAAAATACGAGTGGTTCTTTCGTGACGGAATGGATAGCGATTAATGGTGGACAAATACCTGAAGGCGAAGCAAATAATCAAAGAACGACCGCGACCAAGCCAGGTACCTATATTTTCACCGTAACTATTAATTCAACGAAATGTGTTGCTTCTGATAGCCTAGTCGTATTTACAACCCAACCTCCACGAGTTCAAGTAGGACCAGGAGGCACCTTAGGCTGTACTAATAGTACGCTACAATTAAGTTTAGATATAATAGATGAAAACCCTAATAATATTTATTTCTGGACAACCGATGTTGGAAATTTTGTGAGCGATTCTACAGCTTTCGACCCTGTAGTTGATCAAGAAGGTATTTATAAGTTTACGGTATTAGATACGGTCAATGGCTGTTTTGGCGTAGATAGTACTTTCGTTTTTGAAGATACCGTTAAACCAATTGCAGATGCTGGTCCAGATTTAGAAATGGGTTGTAATGATGAATTCATAGCCCTAACAGGGATTGGATCTAATGGTGCAGAAGTAGAATGGACAACCCCTAATGGTTCTTCCATTTTCTATCCTAATAGAGATCAACAAGAAGTAGCTAATGTAACTAGAGTTGGTACGTACATATTTAACGCTACCAATCAAATCAATGGTTGCACCGCAAGCGATACCATGGTTATTAATGCGGATAATTCGCTACCGGTAGCCCAAGTAGATAATTCAGCTATTATTGGCTGTGGCACAGACGAAGTAAAATTAGATGGGTCTAATTCGTCTCAAGGACCAAGTTTTGCCTATCGTTGGGAAGGGCCAAACAATGAATTGATTTCCATTGAAGATACCATTATCGCAAATACGCCTGGTGATTACTTATTAATCGTGACCAATATTGATAATGACGATTGTATTTCAGATACGGTAAGTGTTAATGTAGCAATAGACAAAACTTTACCTATGGTGTCGATTACCGAGGTATTGACCTTAAATTGTATGTCGGATTGTACCGAATTAAATGCCAATGTACCAGCAGGAGATAATTATGCTTACGAATGGACTTCAGATGATGGTATTATTTGTGAAGGAGAAACTACCCCAACCGCTTTAATTAAATCCATTGGCGTTTATAGGATTTTAGTCACTGATTTAAGTAATAATTGCCAGAGTACCTCAGCAGGAATTGTAGGTGGAGATGGCACAGAAATTTTTGCCGATGCAGGCCCTGATCGGCAAATAGATTGTACTGCTGACTTAGTTACTTTAGATGGTAGAGGTTCTACCTCTGGCGATATGGTTAGCTATTCTTGGAAAACCGAAGCTGGTATGGAAATATCCACAGAAACAACCGCTGCCGTCAATGAACCAGGAGAATATACCTTAGAAATTATGGACGCTGCAACGGGCTGTAATGCAACAGGGAAAGTCTCCGTTACCGTAGATAGAAATTTACCCTTTGCAGAAGCAGGCGAAGCACCAGAAATATCGGGTTGTGTATTTCCTCCTGGTAGAAGACTAAACGGAAATGAATCAGAAAGAGGAGATAATATCGCTTATGCTTGGACTAGTACAACGGGCAATTTAGTAGGAGACACAGCAATTGCCGCACCAGAAATATCGGGTCCTGGGCTATATACCTTAACCGTAACAAATACCGCTAATGGTTGTGTTGACACGGACGAAGTATTAGTCCAAAGTGATGTGCTTATTCCAATTGCCAATGCAGGTACAGATGCGATGTTAAGTTGTGATGCACCAATGACTACTTTGGCAGGTATCAATGAAAATCCAGCAGATGGTAGTATGATTGGTTGGTCAACAATAGACGGAAATATCGTTGGGGAGGCGGACCAATTAGCCGTCAATATCGACGCACCAGGCACGTATATGTTGACCATCACAAGTCCAGACGGTTGTGATGGAACGGATGAAGTAGTAGTCAGTTCCAATGTAGATTTACCAATGGCAAATGCAGGTGAATCTAGAGCCATTACGTGTAATAATCCATTACTTATCAATGGTTTTGGTGCTGTAGGAGATAATATTGAGGTAGCTTGGACGACTACTGGCGGGAATATCCTAAGTGGTGCAAATACCTATACGCCAGAAGTTGACAGAGGTGGTAGTTATACCTTAACCGTTACGAATACAGCAAATAACTGTACCAATACAGCATTGGTATTAATTACTGCGGATGAGCCATTACCAGATGCAGTTGCGGGGGATAATCAAGAGATTTGTAATAACGAAACAACCTTAAACGCCGACCCAATTACGGAAGGTTTCACAGGAGTTTGGACAACGTTAGAAAATAGCTTAGTGCTAAATCCAGAAAACCCAAGTACCAGCGTAGCAGATTTAACGGAGGGCACAAATACCTATATCTGGACACTCTCTTCTGATAAATGTGGCGTATTTAGTGCCGATACTGTAGTGGTCAACATACCAAGTATGCCAATCGCAGAGAATGATGTTTTTGAATTGCAAGCTGGTTCAGGTTTTAATGCGTTGAATCTAACTGAAAATGACCAAATCAGTTCCATTGATTTTGACATTAATATTTTAGAAGCGCCTACTACTAGTACGCTAACGGAAATTGGTAATGGAGAGTTTGAATTCATTTCTCCTGCTCGATATTTTGGTAGCCAACAATTTGTCTATGAAGTTTGTAGTCGAGCTTGTACCAATTTATGCGATGTTGCCAATGTCCGAGTGGTTGTTTTGCCGGGCATCGGTGTAGATACAACGAATACAGTTCCAAACGCCATTACACCAAACGGTGATGGTAAGAACGACTTATTATTAATAGATGAATTAATTTTTGATGCGGTTGATTTCCCAAGAAGTGAATTAATTATCTTCAATCGTTGGGGCGATGTAGTATATAGCGCAAGTCCTTATAATAATGACTGGGGCGGAAAATCTACTGGTGGAAGAGATTTACCAGAAGGGACTTATTATTATGTGCTTCGTTTAGATACGGTTGAAGGAGAAGTGATGAAAGGAGATATTACGATATTGCGTTAATTGCAGTATTTTTCAATTTTCAATTTTCAATTTATAATTTTCAATTTACAAAATACTTGTATTTGAGCATTACAACTTGAAAATTGAAAATTGATTACTAAGCGGTCATTTTCACAAACAATCCGAATTAATCCCCAAAATAAACTTATCCACCACCCCAATACTAACCGCCGTTTCTGCCCCTTTAAATCCATCAATCATTTCATTTTTTAAGCGCAATTCAGCTTGTTCCGTTAACTTTTTAGCCAAAGGCAAATAAGACCAATGCCATTTTTCTTCATTATATCCATTCGGTCGATTTTCATCTTTGGGGGAATAAGGCTGGCAAAAGCCAAACTTCGAAGCGTTTTCGGTCATCCAAGTATACATTTCCAGACCTTTTCCTTTTGCAAAAAAATCATTCGTAAAAGCATTCAAGTCCATATCCGTTCCCCAATGATGACGAGAAGTACCTGGCATCGAACTCCATTTTAGAATTTTCAAGGCTCTTTCTGTTGGGTCAGCAGTCGTCTTTGCTAGGTTTTCTTTGCTTTCGTGTAATCGAGTGCCTGTCCATTTGCCTTCCCAAATTATTTTCTGCATCGCAAAATTTCGAGTAGCAGACAATACTTTTAACTCAATCCCTGCTATTTTAGCAGCAGCATACATTTCTAGAAAAGCTTTATAGGTTTCTTTTCGCAACCATCGGTCTTTTCTCCCATTGGCATATTTGGGAGCTACTTGGATAAAATCTTTATGGGTAGTTGGTTTAAATTTACCCATGATATAATCTAGGGTAATAGTTGAATCTACCACTAATCGAGTGCCAGTTATGGGTTGAATTGTTGGTTGTTCAACCGAACTACTTGCGGTTACTATCTCTTTCTCTGCTCCTATCTCTTTTCCATTGGACTCACAACTTAGCCATAAAAGGCTGCTAAAACATAAAACAAAAACAAGCTTATTGGTGTACATTTGCATTTTTTTTGCAAAGGTACGCAGGTTTTTAACAATCCTAAAATCATCTTTTGGCAAAAAATGGAAAAGTAAAAAAAATAATTTGGCTTACAACAAGTACCCATTTTAAGATAAATGCAATAAGGTATATTGCTACTTATACTGACAAAGCAATTTGGATTTATCCTAACTTACAAAGCGTATACTTACGTTAAGTAAATACATGTTTCTCTATTTTTTGAAATAAATTTTCAGGCTAAAAAGGTTTTAAAATATAATCATCCCAACCATATTCTTTATACTGCTCATCCTGTGAAATGTGCACATCCTTTAACTTATTTTGTGAAATCGTAGGGCAATAAATAGGCCTATTCAAGGAGGATTTATTACCTCATAACCCAATACAAACATCCCCAACAGCTTGCCGCAAACGCCATTGTGTTACCGTAATTTTGAGTAGCTGTGTTTGCCCAGTATTCGTAGTATGGCTTATATAAATATAGCCATCGCCATCCTCATCTGGACAACCACAATTCGAAGCGGATGGATTGGGAATACAAGCATCGAGGTCGTTTTCATCATATAAACTGTGTCCCTCAGGATAATTCCCAAATTTACTATCTTCGTCTAAATCGAGCCCCTCACAAGTAGCATGGTCTTGAAAAGGCTCACATGGATTGAGTGGATTGGTATCATTTTGAGTTTCAATTTCATCTTCGATTCCATCTCCATCGCTATCACTTAATGAGTTATAGGGAGCTATATCGTTGCCATCTACCACTCCATCATTATCATCATCTGCATCTGTTCTATTTAATTTCCCATCTCCGTCAAAATCACAACCAGCCAAAGTTTTATCAACTAAACAATCTTCAAAATTTTGTACCCGTTCTTCAGTAGATAGAATAAAATTAGAAGCTTTAAAGTCATTATCTGGATGATTTAAAACTGTATTAAATAGTAAATTAGAACGGTCATTATTCGGCCCTTGATAAATAACGGAGCCATCCAAATTAAAATCATTTTGAGTATAGTTTGTACTAATGAAGTTCGTTAAATAACTTTCATTTAAAGAATCTAATATTACATGTAAAAACATGCGAAAAATATCATTATTCGGCCCTTGATAAATCGTTTTTTCATCTTGGTTTAAGTCTCCTGACCACATCGCATTACCTGCTTCACTTTCTGTAAACGCTTCATTGCCAGCAGTTGGTAGGAAGTTATAAGTAAAATCAACGAAAGGAATATTTGATTCATTGAATAAATAAGGATATAAAGTCTCCACTTTAAGGTGATTTCTGTGCCGAACGGCTACATAATAATTATCGGGAAGAAGATTATCAAAAGAAAGAATACTATCCCCATTTTCTGTAACCACCCCTCCATCTCTTTGTAATAAAGCAGCACAAGTAGCCACTACAGCATCTTGGTTATCTGCGTGTTTCAATTCAACAAATACCCAATCTACAATTGCTTTTTCTCCTGTGATATCAAATAGTTCAGGAAGACACTCCTCTCCCCCACCCGCTCCAACATGGTCAAAACTTTGTATGGCTGTATAGGGTTCTTTGGTAGGCAATAGCCTTTTTCCACGCAGGTCATCTCGCATTAAACCATATTCCTTATTCCCTAACATAGCTCCTTGTAATATTATTTTCAGTCGCAGCCCTACTCCTGTACAAGGTACAATTTGGCTCAAACCAGTCGCATTGCCACATTCATCTTCTGCATACCAAGTTCGGATTATTTGTTTAGCATTTCCTTCAATTATTTCGGTTTCTTCATATTGTAAAGCCACATTTATATCACAATTATCTATAGCTATTATATCTTTTCCTATCTCTAAACTATCTGTACCATATTCGCACATGATGGAAGCATCCAAAGGAATACTCCCTTCCATTACCAAGTAGGAAACATATTCAAAGGTATGTCCGCCATCTCGATAATTCCATTCTTGAAATTGAATATCAAAGCTATTAGGCGTTACATTCCTAATGCGAACTACACCTGGATCTCCTCCTATATGTTGTGGAATCCCCGCTAATACTACTGGGTTATAATAAGTTTGGTTAGTTGTAACGGTTATCCATTGCTCATCAACGGATACACTTCCTGTTTCGCCAAAAATAGCACCCTTTTCGTCTGTTAAGTCAATACCATGATCTATCCCTAAAAAGGCTATTTCCTCGTTTTGGTGGATAACGTTAGAATTCACCGAGGATTCTTCTTCAATTTGGATTTGGATATTATTTAAATTGGGATTTCTAAACCTTAAGGCAGCAGGATCACTATCATTAATGGTTTGCATTTGGCCAAAAAGACTCGGAAAAACAGCATAATTTCCATCGAAATTAACTGTTTTCCAAGCATTGGTAAGGCTAATTCTTTGTGTTTCCAATGGAAAATCGGTCGTTTGGTTTCCTTCTTCGATGGCTATCCATGCAATACTTTCTCGAATATGTCGATTATCTTCTCCTTCTTCTTCCTGTAATTTTAATTCAAACTGAGAGGTAGAGACATTTCTAATTCTAGTAGTAACAGGCGTATTTTCTTTGGTCGTAATAACTTGACTAAAAATTAAGGGTTTTGTAGGAAAATCAATGGGTAAAGAAATCGTTTTCCAATTTTGATTGACATTTTCCATGACACCAGCTACCATTTTTTTGCCATTGGGTAAGGTATAAATTCTAAAAATATCGGGAGCAGTAATATCTCTAATTTTAACTTGTTGGCTATCAACTGCTATATTCCCACAAATATCTGTTGCTGTCCAGATTCTCGTTAATTCATAATCATGAAGAGAGCATCCGTCTTCGCCCTGCGTACTTTTTTCTTCCACATTAATAGAAATCGCGGGGCAATTATCAATCGCAGTAATAAGCGGAGGAGTTGATAACTGTTCATCACAATGGGTGGTATCATCTGAGGGAATATTAAGCATTATAGGTGGAATCGTATCTTGTATATTCAAAAAGACCATAGCTGTATCACAGCAAATCCCACTAACACTACAAATTTGATAAGAAAACTGGTCTGTTGTACAAATATTATCAAAAGGCAGATAGGAAAAAAAGCCTGTACTATCAAAATTAATCGTGCCTCCTAGAGGGGTCGTTACTAAGCTATAATTTACATCATTAGCCACTAAATCATTCTGTCTGACATTTCCAAAAATTCCTAATCCTGGACAATTACTATTGATTAAATCATTGGTCGCTATTAAATCAGAAATTACATTGATTGTAAAATTACAGCAAGCTTCGTCATAACAAGTCGGATTTTGAGTAGAAAAATTGTTATACCCTCGAAGGTTATATTCACCAGGCTCTGTTGTCTTATAAATAGAATCCGTTGCTCCTGCAATCATTATCCCATCTTTAAACCATTGGAAGGCCGAATAATCATTATACCCCCAAAGATTACGGGCAGAAGCAATTAGTTCCACGCTTTCTCCAGAGCAAGCAGAAAGTGTAGTATTGGTACAAGCCGTACAAACGGGCGGAATAATTGTTTGATAGTTATGGCAAGTGGCATCCAATGAATCTTGCACCAAAAGAAACATTGGACCAGCTGCAACCGCAAAAGGGCCTACATTGACAATATTTCCATAGCTGCCTGTAATGGGAAGGCCTCCTAATTCTGATTTCCAACCAGTACCACCTCCTGTAATTTCTACATCAAAGGTATAATTATCATCAAAAGGGTCAGCTGGTGTGGCATCTGCAATACATTGTAAATTAGTAATATTAATAGTCAAACAAGGGGTTTGTCCAAATGAAAAAGAAGACAGAATGATAAAAATAAAACAAAGCTTTACTTGGAACATTTGTTTATAATTCTCTCTTTTCATAATTAAATAATTAGTTGTGTTTATTGATTTAAAAAGGAAGGGAAATACTAAATAAGGGGAGGATATAGAGTATTCCCCAATCTATTATAATTGGGGAATTTACCATCTATTATTAAAGAACATTACTCCTTTATTCTCTTTGGAAAAAGTGCTACCTCATAAGTTGAGGTAGCAACTGAAAAAATTGTCAAAGAGAAAATATCTTTGTTTTTATTGGTTTTAGGCTAAGTCAGAATAGCCCCTATTCCTCTAATTTTAGTTTATTTATTTCCTCGTCCCTAAACCCATTCTTTTTGTTTAAAAATTGCTACCTCATAAATCGAGGTAGCAACTGAAAAAAATTGTCAAAGAGAGAATATCTTTTGTTCACTTAGTTTCTAATGACAGTTGCCTGAATAGGTAAACATACCTGCGGACAGCCTATCGCAATCAAATAATCTTCTACTTCTCCACTATTAATTAAACCATAGGGCGTCATATTATCTTGATGACTAATCCGAATTCTTAATCCAATCAAGCTATTGGTCGGTACGGTACTTGGTATAGCAGCTTCTAGACGGTTCGGAAAAGTTCCCATGCTTTCGTCCCAATCGGCTATCATTTCACCAGCATCAAATTCCCCATTGGCGTTCCAATCCATCCATGCTTCTACATGAGCAGTATTTCCTGTTGTATTCAAATAGGAAAACGGCAATCGGAAAGTCATATTAGGATATACATCTAGGCTAGCAAAAATAACCAATCCGTCTTCATCTAATCCATCTCCCAAGGCATCATTACTTGGTTGACCTTCTGTCTCCTCATCGACACTACTACCCAAGGATAAACCGCTTATGATTTTATGGCGAGGGCCATTATTCGCAAGAAGCGTTTGGTAATCGACCGTATTTGTCGTTGAAGAAGTGTCAGGTAAATCTCCCCAATCATAGACCCCACAATCTTCAAGTGTTACTACTATAGGACAACAAAGTCCAATGGAACAACCCGTACCTTCTGATGCAGTATAATAGAATGTTTCTGCACCATCCCCTAAACCAGTTGTTGTATGGTCAATGGTTATCATTGACCCTGTGCCAATCTGTACATCGGCACTATTATACCAAATTACATTAGTCAGCCCTGCTTGAGCAGTAAATGTGGTGGAATTGCTTCCATCATCACAGATAGTTACGGAATCAGTTTCTACAACCGTAACCGTATGAGTAATCGTTGCTGAACAGTTTGCATCATCGGTCACCATATATTGTAAATCAATTGTGCCAGTACCCATAGCATCAATGCTAAGTGTTTGAGTATTGGTATTACTCAAAACGTAACCAGTTGCTGTCCCTGTTCCTAAATCTGTCCATGTGTGGGTACTGTAAGTGCCTGAACCGTTTAAGGGGCTGGCTTCTATCATATTGATGCTTCCATTACAAATTGTTGTCGAACTTATTAATGCAGTTGGTTCGGTTGGCTCAGTCAAGGTAATGTCCACATCTTCCACCGACGTACAGCCCGAAACCGTAATGCTCAAATTATTATAAGTGCCTGCACTTAGTCCTGTTACTGATGCTGAACCGCTGCTGACCGATACATTCGTAAAGGTCTGCGGGTTTGCTGAGGCATCCTCGTAGTTGATGGTATAGGTGCCATCGGGGACATTGGTGAAGGTGAAATCTATACTGCCATCACTACCGCCGCAGGTGCCGGGGTTATTGCCTGTTGCGGCTATCGTTGGTATTGCAGGAATAACCGTACCACAGCCCCCATAAATCATAATATCATCTATTTCCATCATATTCCAAGTGTTTGCTGCACCCTCGGCATAAGGCAAGAATTCGAATCGGAAAGTAGATGTTGTCGTAAAACTAAAATCTGTATAATTTGTAAAATCGAAAGTATAAAATGCGGAGAGAAAGTTAGTAATAGCCACATTTTCATCTAAATATATTTGTGTACCATCTTTTAAAACTCTCAAATAGAATTTAGTTGGAGAGCCTAAATATTCTTCAAAAATATCTAAATTGAATTGAAATCCGGTAATGGAACCACAAGTGGACGGATCGACCGTAACTTCTGCAAAATTATAAGCATTTTGTACTTCCGCATAGGTTGCTCCATATACATCTTGTTGAAAACAAATACGATTATCACCAGCTCCCCAACCGCCATTACAAGCATGTAAACCAGAAAAAGTCGTTTCTAAAGGTTTGGTTTCTGGATTGGTCCCATTACGATCATAGGTTGAGCCGATAGAAGCATTGGTCACATTTGTACAACTGTTATTAGACGTTGTAGCCGTAAACTCGGCAAAGCTATCATCAGACACACACTGGTCTAAGGTAAAATGCACCAAAGGCTGACTTTGTACAGGAATAAAACAGCCGGTCTCGTTACAAAGAGGTGCTGTTTCACCACAACTTTCAACCGTTACTACAAAATGATGATTGTATCTAACCACACTGGGAAAACTTCCAGTAGAAGAAGTTACTTTATAAATAGTCGTTCTGAATGGTGTAACGGTGATAGCCTGTGTAGATTCACCAGTATTCCATTCATACCAATTAGCTCCAGTAATTGGACTTGTTAAGGTTATAGACTCTCCTGCACAAATGGTATCATTGATAATAATAGGAGCTTGCAAATTATAAGCATAGCTTTCAACCGCAATATCATTAGAAGCACTTCCGACTTCCAACTCCCAATCGCCATCAATGCCTGTAATGTCATCGGAAGCAGCTACTGAAATACCTAAACGGGTTTCCAAATATTTCACAGCAGCACGTCCATTATCCCCTTTGGCGAAGTTGCAGGCGTAGATATTGAGCTGAGATTTATTTTTCAGGTATCCATAATTTTCCAACCATTGAGTAACCTGTTGAGGGCTTAACCATTCCCCATTAAGCAATAATTCCCCTGTTTTCCCATGCGAAAAAAGATGAAAAACCTTATTATTAGAAGCTTCTCCAAAAGCCGCTTCAATTGCATCAGCATCCTGAACAGAGCCATCTATGTAAACAAAATCACGCTTGCGCATTTCATTTTTAATAGAGAGAGACTCATCATAAGAACCTGTTTTCAACCTAACATTTTGAGCTAAGTTAGAAACTAACCTTTGGTATATCATGGTCAGATTTAATGCTACATTTGGAGTAGCGTAAAAATCAGTATTTTGATATCCTGCTCTTTTTAGGAAAGTGGTGCTTTCTATGTGGTCTGTTTGGGCGTATATGTTCGCAAAGCCTAAACAGCACAAAATGCTAATCAACAGTCCATAATATATAATGCTATTTGATAGTATATTTTTCATAAAACTTGTGCTTTGTTTGTTTAATTATTGATTTGAATGGTCACCGTTCCGCAAGCCGCTGCACGGCAAGTGAAAAAACCAAAATCAACCGTCAGGTTTACATCATCGTCCTCCAAGCTACCAGTATAAGCGCCTGAATCGGCTTCCCCTGTGGGTTCCATATTAGGTTGTAAGTCAATTATAGTCGAACTAACCCCTCCTGCAACCAATGTATTTTGACCATTTTCATCCACATTGTCATCTTGGTCATCGTCTGTGCCTTCAGGCGGAGAACTGATAGTATTGTTTAAAGGAGTGCCACTATTGAATGCGGAGGAAGGAATGTGTAAAAAGTATTGTCCGTTATTAACATTATCAAATAGGTAATAGCCGCCCATCGAAGTAGTGTCCTTGGAGACTGGCATATCGACAGAGGGGTCGTCCCCTGCATTGAACAGCCAAACTTCTACGTGGTCAACACCTATGTCACTTCCATTAAAACTACCGTCATTGTTGAGGTCAATGAAAACCAGATTACCTACGCCAACGCAATGATTATCTTCCAAAACAATATCCACATCTTCTGTTGAAGTACAGCCAGTAGTAATCGTCAAATCATTATACGTTCCAGTTGATAGCCCTGAAATCGTGGCTGAACCACCAGTTACCGAGACATTCGTAAAGGTCTGTGCACTCGGTACTCCATCCATATAGTTTATGGTATAAGTGCCGTCGGGTACATTGGTTAAAGTCAGGGTGATTGAACCATCACTACCGCCACAGGTTGTTGGGTTGGAAGACGTCGCCGCTAAAGTTGGAGGATCCGATATAGTCACCGTCACAGGTTTTATTTCTTCACATCCCTCCGCAGTCAAAGTTTTTATATAATAAACTCCAGAAGTAGTAATACTATCAGGTCTCGCCAATTGAATAGTCGCCATAGTATCTACCCAATAGGTTAAATTTCCTAGATTGCTGCTGCCTATAGTAACCGTGGCTGCTGTCAAATCCGCTGCACCACAAGCGAAAACAGCGTTCGTCACCAAATTCGGCGCATCCACCACTTCGATAATCACTGAATCAGCACCCGGATTACAAATATCACCACTTACCTCCCAATTGAATTTATATGCTCCATTCACTAAACCTGATACTTCCGTATTATTTAGCGTATTATCTGCAAAAGTAGCGGTATTAGGTCCTGAAACCTGTGTCCAAAGACCGTTACCTGTGCCAGAGTTAGAACCATTTAAAATAATAGACGCACTCCCACACACAAATTGGTCTGTTCCTGCATCAATTGTATTAACTTCGTTTCTTACAACAATTTCTACTTCATCAGTTGCTATACACCCATTTTCACTTGTAACCTCTACCCGATATGTGCCTGAACGAGCCACATAATCTGTCTTTATTTGAGGCTGTACATCAAAACGGGTCGTTCCGTTGATATAATAAAAGGTTGAAGTGGTATAGGATGCACTTGTTGCCGATTTAAAAAACCATGCATAAGTAGGCCCTGTTCCCGGAATACTTACATCATCAATAGCCATATCACTCGTCTGACTTCCACCCAGCACACCCACAAAGCTGAAATTCACGGTCATGCCTGCATAGGTACTGATATCTACTATTTGTTTGGTCCATTGATTTCCTTGATCTCCAGATAAAGACCAGAGGGTCGTCCAACTCGTCCCACCATCTGTACTCACATCCAAGGCTACCCTTCTAGCGTTGTAAAATATTGCCTTTCAAAGATTTATCTTTCC
>JAFMDF010000552.1 GCA_017857395.1 Bacteroidota bacterium
TAAGCAATAGTTTTGCCTATTTTTTTTGAACGTCTTTCCGTCCAAAGTCTAAAAGCATTAACAACAGAAATAGAAGAGTGGATAGCTGAAAAGTAGTAAATTTATTAGGCAGTAAAGATTTAGAAAATGGCTTTTCAATGCGAGAAGTCATTATAGGAGGAATAGTAGTTGGAGTATCAATTACAGCCGCCACTTTTGGAACTTGCTTGTCTTTTATTAATAATTGTTGTCGATATTTAGAAGGACTAAGTCCATAAGCTTCTTTAAAATACTTGGCAAAATTTTGTGGACTAGTAAAACCAATTTGATAACAAACCTCTGAAATGTTTAATTGGGTATTGGTCAACAATAAACTTGCCTTTTCTAATTTTACCTGTCGTATAAATAAAGAAGTAGATAGACCCGTTTCTGCTTTTAATTTTCGATGCAATTGAGAACGACTTAATCCAATTTCCTTACTGAGTTGGTCAATTGAAAAATTAGGGTTATCAAAATTTAATTCCAGAATCCCTTTAACTCGAAACTTAATCTCCTCTTTCATAAAAAATATTAAAAGCTGTTTTGTGTTTCTGTGCAACAATATACTAAGTCTTTTCTTGATATACCAACTATTTGAAACAATTTAATAAAAACATTATCTATGAATAAGATAGCTTTGTTCTTAAACCATACTTCTTGATAATTTCAAGGCTTTTTTTAATGGTTTGTTAGGTTAGGATTAGCGCTAAAATACTTCAAATAGGGTAAAAGACCCTATCTTATTAATTGCTTACACTTTTGTATTCACCCCCCTCTTGTTAGACTAAAATCTTATTGGCCATCCCTTCAAAATACTGTACATGAAGAAATTATTTTTTTTTATTGCCTTCTTATTTATTAGTTATTCAAGTATTATAGCTCAAGGTACTTTATCCGCTACAATGGATGATAATGATGCCTTTATTACCTTAAATTGGGAATTACCTAAGCAAACTTGCCTGACCAATAATGGGACACCCTATCCAGATGGTGTTTATGTTCGACTCTTAGTAGACGGGCAAGAAGTCTATAGTGAAAGAATAATTGATTTAACAAACATTGGTGCGACTTACAATCAAACTTATCTGCATAACGTCGGTCCTGATGCTAGTATTAATTATTCCTTAGAGGTCAGAAAAATTGGTATCGGTTCTTTACTTTGTGGACCATTATTGGCTACAGGAAGTACTTTAGCTTTCCAACCACCGACCGAATTTACAGCAAGTGATGTCACGAATGACCCAAATCAAGCTAAACCAGATTCAATTTTGCTTTCTTGGATCAATAATTCTGAGTTGGCAAGCACTTATTTGGTTTTAAGAAATGGGGAAGTAATTGGGACGGTGAATGAGATAGATTCGGTGAATCAAGCTTTATATTTTACAGATGTTTTTATCGTAGGAGATACCAACAGTTTGGTAAATGGGGAGACTTATACTTACGAAATTCAAACAGAAGCTAGTCTTAATGGACAAAATTATAGTACTGGAATTACAGATATAGGGAATACCATCCCTATCAATTTATTAGCAACTGACGGTTTAAATGGAGAACCACAGGATATGGTTAAGTTAAGTTGGAACAACATGGCTGCATTTTGTGAGGAAATTAGAGTTTTAAGGGGAGATGCTTTGATTGCTACTATCGCTAATAATGCTACGGACTATATTGATGATGACCCAACTTTTGGAGAAAAAGTGCCTTATCAAGTCCAATTAATTGAAAATGGCATTATCAAAGTATCAACTGTTGATACTGGTTTTGTGGCAGCAATCGGTTTGATTAGTGGTAAGGTCTTAACCGAAACAGGAAATTACCCCATAGACAGCGCAAGCATTATTCTTTCTTATTTAGCGGGAGATATAGCTATTTATGATACCATTTATACGGACGAAAGCGGCTGTTTTAATTTAACGGATATTAAATATGGTAGAGCCACGCAATTGAAAGTAGCCGTAAATAAAACAGGGTTTGATTTTGAAAACGCATTGGACACTATTTTTTTGACCAATGAATCGCCTACCTTTACTCAATTATTATTTTTAGCGGAGACAGAATATCCAGAAACAACGAACACGATTGATTTTTCCAATCTTAGCATTCAGCCTTTTGACCAAGGTGATTATGTTCAACTAAATTGGGAATATGTGCCAGACCTTACTGCTATTACTTTCTTTAATATTTACAGAAGTGGTGTATTAATTGCTCGATTAAGTGATAAAAATGGAGCTGTAGCGACTACTTACATGGATAAAACTGGTAGACCAGAGGTGGATTATACCTACGTAGTTAATTATTTCAGGATTGAAAATGGGGCCTTGATTGATTCTTCTAGTCAGGTGCTGCAAACTTTTCCAGCTGTTACAAAAGTGCCATCCCTGACCGCTAACTTTGACAATGTAGGCGGGAAAGTGGATTTAAATTGGACACATCCTTCCACAAATTTTAGTGGTTTTTATATTTATAGAGATTTAGAGATAATTGATAGTTTGCCAAATACAGCAACTTCCTATACTGATTTTAGTGGTGTGTCGAATATATCTTATACTTATAAAATTTCGGCCTATCGAACGGTAGATCGAGTTGATTTCACAAGCGACCTAACCGAAGCTGAAATGGGAAATTATCCTACTTTACCACCAGCGCTCTATCCAGAAGTGTATGAGATAGAGAAGGCTACTTATGTTAAGATAAGATGGACTATTCCCACTTTATTGACCCCCAACTATAATTATAGTGGATTTAGCGTGTATAGAAAATTAGGGAATAGTACAGAAGATTTTGAGTTATTAGGAGAAATTGACAAATATTTTATCACCAATGATGTATACGAATTTTCAGATTTTACCGGTAAAAGTGGCTTCAATTATGAATATGAGGTTCGAACTTTCGTTGAAACGGCGACCTCTTTCTTTGAGGTAAGTACCAATCCGCTTCCTTTTACTTATCCTGAGGTTTCTGATAATATTACGAGTACCAGTACAAATATAGGAAATAACTTTGTTGGCATTGAATGGGATTATGAAATAATACCTGTGGTGAATATAGATGGGTATATTATTTCTAAAGGAACAGTCAATGATTCCATTGCAACCCTTGCTTATGGGGACAGCAAATTCGATTATTACTTAACACCAAATGAATATGGACAGGCCCTTACTTTTTTTGTTCGAGGTTACCGATTGGTAGATGGAATGCTATTTTATTCAATGCAACCGGCTATTCCTGTTCAACACATAGCAACTAAAGATAATACACCCGAAATACCTACTCAAGTAACAGCTACTAAAGATTTAGCTGGTTTAATTAAAATATGTTGGGAATATCCTGATTTTATTCAAGCTACTTTTAAAGTTTATCGAAAGCCAGGTTTAAACGGGGCGAACCAAGAATTATTAACTGAACTAACGACTACAGAAAGAGCTTATTACGATTATGCTACGGATCCTGGCGTCCGCTATGAATATGAAGTAGTTGCCGACTATGAAGGGAATGAAAGTTCGCCAGCAAAAACAAGCGGCAAAGCTCGACAGTTCAATCGTTTAAGTGGACGTATTTATAGTTCCCAAACAGGAATAGGAACGCCTAAGGTCAAAGTAGAATTAGTGAATGAGGATGAAGAGATTATACTCGGCAGCTTCTTTTCGGATTCGACAGGCTATTATCTATTTGAAAATATTCAGGTTCCTAGTGGTACCAACCTAGTGGTTTGCGCAAGAAGTTAGCGGCAGTTAATATTCTTCAATTTCTTTCC
>JAFMDF010000180.1 GCA_017857395.1 Bacteroidota bacterium
TGTTTTGCTTTGTAACCTTTGGTTACCTAAAGTTTTATTGTCCAAAGTCTAAATATAGATAAGCTTAGAGAAGTATTAAGAATTTATAGAAATAAGTAACGACTAAAGAGCATAGGATGCTACTATTTGGGGTTCCCCCAATAGTTTACCTTTTCTCCTTCCTTTAATAAATTTCTTTATATTTGGTGATTCTGTTGTAACATTTAAGTCCAGTACAAATATGAACCACACAAAAAAAGCAACCTACTTCTTCTTTTTAACAGTCATTCTAATCACTACCCTAGCCTGCCAAGACAACACCCCAAAAGCCAATTTAATTCTCACTAACACCAATATCTGGACTGGTAATATTAATCAGCCCAATGCCCAAGCATTAGCCATAGCAGGAGACACCATCTTAGCAATTGGCACCAATGAAGAAATACAAGCATTCAAAGGAGCAAAAACGGAAATAATTGACTTAAAAGGCCAGTTCATAACCCCTGGGTTTATTGATTGCCACGTCCATTTAATGATGGGTGGAAATGCCCTATTGAGTGTAGAACTAAGAGATGCCAATACTCCAGAAATATTTTCCCAAAGGATTGCCGATTATGCTAAAACAATTGACAAAGGAGAATGGATATTAGAAGGCAATTGGGATCATACTTTGTGGGGGAGCGAATTACCAAAAAAGGAATGGATTGATGCCTTTACCGAAGATAATCCAGTTGCCATTTATCGCTTAGACGGCCACATGATATTGGCGAATTCGGCTGCTTTAAAAATTGCAGGGATTGATAAAAATACACCAGATGTAAAGAGTGGAAAAATTATCAAAGATAAAAATGGCAATCCAACAGGTGTATTAAAAGGCAATGCGATGAATGCGGTCTTAGATAAAATACCGCCTTTATCTGCTGCTCGAAAAGAAGCAGGATTAAAAGTAGCCATGAAATATTTATTAGCAAATGGTGTGACTTCTGTGCATGATGTCGATAGTATTGGTACTTATCCTATTGCTAAAAAATTGAAAGATGCGGGTGAATTAGGGGTTCGTATTTATTCGATTAATCCTGTTTATCGTTGGAAGGAATTGATGAATGTGGAAAGAAATGATGATGACTTCTTGAAAAGAGGTGGCTTAAAAGGTTTTGTAGATGGCTCGTTAGGCTCGCATACTGCCGCTTTTCATCGCCCATACACTGACCAACCTACCGATAAAGGCTTTTTTATTAATAGTGCGGAAAATTTACATCAATGGATTGCGAATGCAGATAAAAATAATTTCCAAGTCATGGTGCATGCTATCGGTGATAGTGCCATTCATTCCTTACTCAATGTCTACGAGCAAATTATAGCAGAAAATGGCGCAAAAGACCGACGCCTTCGGATTGAACATGCGCAACATATTGCGCCTGTTGACATTCCTAGGTTTGGAAAATTGGGCGTCATTGCTAGTATGCAACCTTATCACGCCATTGACGATGGCAGATGGGCAGAAGACTTAATTGGCCCTGAAAGAATCAAGACCACTTACGCTTTTAAATCGTTGCTAAACGCCAATACGACGATTGCTTTTGGTAGCGATTGGCCAGTTGCTCCAGCTATTCCTTTATTAGGCATACACGCTGCAGTTACTCGCCAAACTTTAGATGGCAAAAATCCTAATGGTTGGGTGCCTGAACAAAAAATAACGGTCGAACAGGCTTTAATGGCTTATACTAAAAATGCCGCTTTTGCCGCTTATGAAGAAGGAATTAAAGGTACTTTGGAAGTTGGGAAATTAGCAGATTTTGTGGTTTTAAATAAGAATTTGACTCAAATTGCCCCTAATCAGATAAAAGAAGTGAAAGTAGTACAAACTTATGTCGGTGGTAAGAAGGTTTTTGCCAAAAAAAATAAATAATTTTATGCACTCTATCGTAAAAACCAAACTGCACTCGTCAAAGACTAAGTGTACTATGTAACTATGTGGTAAAAAAAGTACGACGTAGTAAAAAAAGTACTACCGCCCCAAATCAATCTCCTTCAAATTCTCCATCCGGTTCCGTTCCAAAAAGTCATCTACGGTTTCAAAATGTTCAATAACTCGTTTGTCTTTAAATTCAAATACCTTTTTAGCCAATCCCCTTAAAAAGTCTCTATCGTGAGAAACAAGAATTAAAGTTCCATCAAAATTTTGCAAAGCTTCTTTTAAAATATCTTTAGATTTAATGTCCAAATGGTTGGTCGGTTCATCCAGAATTAAAAAATTTACAGGCGCTAATAATAATTTCACCATTGCCAATCGAGTCCGTTCCCCACCAGATAAGACCGATACTTTTTTATCAATATCATCGCCACTAAACATAAATCGACCTAAAATATTCTTGATTTGGCTACGAACATCTCCTTTAGCAATTTCATCAACTGTTTGAAAAACCGTCAATTCTTTATCTAATAGAGACGCTTGATTTTGGGCAAAATAACCGACCTCTGTGTTATGCCCTAATTGGCATTCCCCATCGACCTCAATTTCGCCCATAATGGCTTTAATCATCGTCGATTTCCCTTCTCCATTTCTACCAACAAAAGATACTTTCTCTCCTCGTTCTATCGTCATGTTCGCATCTCTAAATACGACATGGTCCTCATAACTTTTGGATAGATTTTTTACAATAACTGGATAATCTCCAGAACGATTACAAGCTGGAAATCGTAGTTTTAAAGCAGAATTATCCACTTCATCCACTTCTATAATTTCCAATTTTTCTAACATCCGCTCTCTGGAATTCACCTGATTCGCTTTGGAATAAGTTCCTTTAAATCGTTCTATAAATCGTTCGCTATCTGCAATGAATTTCTGTTGTTCTTTAAATGCTTTTAATTGGTGTTGACGTCGCTCTTCTCTCAGTTGCAAGTAATGCGAATAATTCGCTTTATAATTATAAATCCGCCCCATTGTCACCTCAATGGTTCGATTGGTAATATTGTCAATAAACGCTCTATCGTGAGAAATGACTAAAACCGCCTTTGCTTTTTCCGTTAAAAATTTTTCTAGCCAAATGACAGATTCGATGTCAATGTGATTCGTCGGCTCATCTAATAAAATCAAATCGGGTTGTTGTAATAAAATTTTCGCCAATTCAATCCGCATTCGCCAACCACCACTGAATTCACTGGTTGGTCGTTGAAAATCTGCCCGTTTAAATCCTAAACCTAATAAAGCCTTTTCTACTTCTGCATCATAATTGATTTCTTCAATCGAATAATATATCTCTCCAAGGTCGGTGACTTGATTGATAATTTCTGCATATTCCGCCGATTCATAATCTGTTCTGGTTTCCAATTCTTTATTCAAACGCGCCATTTCGTCCCGCATCTGAAATATCTTCACAAATGCTTTAGCCGCTTCTTCAAAAACAGTACAATCATCTTCGGTCAATAAGTGCTGCGGTAAGTAAGCTATTACCGCATCTTTTGGAAATTGAACACTCCCTTTGGTCGGTTTATCTATCCCTGCGATAATTTTCATCATCGTGGATTTTCCTGCTCCATTTTTGCCCATTAAGGCAATTTTGTCTTCTGGATTAATCACAAAAGAAACGCCCTTAAAAAGGGTGTGTCCGCTAAATTGTACCGCTATATCGTTGACTGAAATCATGTATTTTATGCTATTTTTAATTGAAGTCGCAAAAGTAATAAAAAGCAGGAAGTTTGTACGGGTTTGCGAGTTGCGGGTTGCGGATTGCGAGTTGGTACACTAAAGTTGGTAGATAATAAATTTAAAATCTTCATAAGGGTAAGTAGGCATTTTTAGCATCTTCCTTTTGATTACCCATTTTCAAGAAAAATCATTAAAATCATTCAGTTATGAAAAATTTGCATCGTGGAATGCTATTGGCTTTGCTATGTTTGAGTATAAGTTTATCCAATTGTTATCAAACTAAAAGTCTTTTTGATGGCGTCCTTACGCCAAATTGTAAACAATTTTCCATTGGATCTATTTGCTTTCACAATCCTTACGGAAAAACAGCAAAAGTAGAAATCAAAAATTCTAAAATGGAAGTCTATGCTTTTTCAACCATTTGTATGGATCTATATGAAGGGGAATATGAATATAAGGTAAAAAATGACGGCGATAAATGGAAAGCGGATGTGGATATTCGTTCTTGTCGAGAAGAGAAGATTGAATTGAAGAAATGTGAGGATTGTTAAACGAGTTACCAGTTGCGAGTTACAAAACAGGCAACTGGTAACTGGTAATTCACCTAGGATCCAGCGACAGCAGCGCCTTCAATACTTTCCAATTCTTTTACCATTTGTGTTGGTTTTTTAAATCCAGGAGAGACTTTAACTTTGTTTAAATCCTCATCCAAATAAACGATTGTCGGATAAGCCGTTTTACCATCTAATAGAAAATAGGCGAGCGTATTAATTCCTCTTCTTCCAGCATTTACAAATTTGAAATCTTTACCTTGGAACGTAATATTCTCCTTAGATTCTGCATCAAATTTAATGGCATAAAAATGCGTATTCAAATATTCAATGACGGCTGGATCAGTAAAAGTTTCTTTGTCCATTACTTTACACCAATGACACCAACTTGTGTAAATGTCGATGGCAAATTTCTTTTTATTAGTTTTATTTAACTCGACCGCTTCTGCTAAAGTATACCACTTTATTTTAGTATTATCTACCGTATGTTTTGCAGGATTTACCATGGTAAAGGCATAAATACTTCCGAGAATTAATAAAGTTAAGCCTGCTAATAAAATTGACTTTTTGCTCATGATCTATTTTTTTTAGTTTAGAGATAATAATTATTCTAATTCGTTTTATACCCTTCTCAAACAGTTCAATAATCAATATAGCTATATTTTTTCTATAAAATCCATTAATATTGTCCTAAAAATTACATTATGAAATTGGAGTCTATTTTTTAGAGTACCCTACAAAAGTAAGTGCTAAAAGTCAATAAAACCGTAATTATTAGATGGATTTGAGGTGGATAATAGGTACTAAAAAGGAACTAGACCCTATTTTTCAAGTAATAAAGGAGACTAAGATCTAAAATTTTCCTAGAAATCTCTCAACTTTTCTGACATAAAATCGTATCATTTGGTCAACTTGTCTAGTGCTTCTTTTTTAGGTATTAACTTTTTATTCACCCAATTATAAGACTAAGCTTAATATTTTTGTGTAAAAACTAGCTAATAAATAGACTGAATTCCTAAACGGTTCGTTTTTTGTAAATAGACAAGTAAACTAGTATCCAAAATAGCCAACTTTTCAAATATTTATTGAGTAACGTAATAGTCGCTTTTTTACAATAGTAATTATAATTAGGTGCTATTTGAAAATTCCCATAGTTTGTCTGATAGTTTAGTAATTATTCCTACATATAACGAAAAAGAAAATATTGCCAATATTATTAAGGCAGTTTTTTCTTTGGATTTTCCTTTTCATGTCTTGATTGTGGATGATGGTTCGCCCGATGGTACCGCCAAGATTGTAAAAGAAATGCAGCTACAATATCCTAATTCACTTTACCTTATTGAACGTCAGGGTAAATTGGGGCTGGGCACCGCCTATATTCGAGGCTTTAGATTTGGCATAGAAAAAAAATATGACTTTATCTGTGAGATGGATGCGGATTTCTCTCACCCGCCTAAAAAATTAATAGAACTAAGAGCTGCTTGTATTGACCAAAATAAAGATGTAGCAATTGGTTCTAGATATGTTAAGGGTGGGAAATGCGTCAATTGGCCTTGGGATAGATTAATCCTTTCCTACGGTGCTTCTTGGTATGTTAAGCTCATTACTTGGATGATGGTAAATGACCCAACAGCTGGGTTTGTTTGTTATCGTCGAAAAGTACTGGAAACTTTAGATTTAGATAAAATTCATTTTATAGGATATGCTTTTCAAATAGAAATGAAATATTCTGCTAGTACATTAGGTTTCAAAATAGTGGAAGTACCCATCACTTTTACAGATAGAATTGAAGGTGTTTCTAAAATGTCAGGTGGCATTATCAAAGAAGCTGTTTTTGGAGTCATAAAAATGCGTTGGTTTAGTTTCTTTAATTCTTACAAAAAAAAAGAGCAACCTAAAGTAGTTGCTCATCCTGTCCGTACTTCTAAGACGGTATAAAAGTAGTTGTTTAAATCATGGTGATTTTAAAAATCACCATGATTTAAATAAATTGCTATTGAATGCTAATCATTTCTACGGTAAAAATTAAAGCAGAAAAAGGCGCAATCTGTGGAGGAGAACCTCTTTCTCCATAAGCCAAATCGTAAGGAATATACAATTTCCATTTAGCACCAGTTTCCATTAACTGCAATCCTTCTACCCAACCTTGAATAACTTGAGTTACCCCAAAAGTAGCAGGATTTCCTCGCTTATAAGAACTGTCAAATACGGTACCGTCAATTAACGTACCTTCGTAATGAACCGTTACTTTTTGACTAGAAGTAGGTTTTGCACCAGCTCCAGCAGTTAAGACTTCATACTGTAATCCACTAGGTAAAACAGTTACTTCTGGTCTTTTTGCATTTTCTGCTAAAAAAGTCTTACCAGCTGCAATTTTATCCGCATTCAATTTTTCAGCTTGCTTTTGCATGTACTGCTGAAAAATCATATTTGCCTGTTCAGGGCTAATTTTCAAAGCATTGCCTTCAAAAATGTCGGTAATGGCGGCAGTCATAGATGGTGCGTCAATACTTTCGACACCTTGGCTTTTTAAGTTTTTGGCGATTAAGACGCCAACACTGTAACTTACTGAATCCATATTATTAGTTAAATTTTGGGCGCAAAGAGACGAAATTAATAGCGCAAAGAAGAATAATAATGGTACTTTTTTCATAATTAGTTTAGCTCGCTAAATTTTAGTTAGTGATTTGCTTTAAACCATTGAACGCCCAAAGCATTTTGATTGAATTTATTTGATAAAGGAATGTCAATGAAAAAGAAGGGGTTTATTCAATTATGTGCCCACAAAGGTAGGAGAAAATAAGGTATTTGTAAATTAAGGAATGGTTAAAGTTAAAAATGAAAACAATTCCATCTGCTCCTCTATCGCTACTCCCTAAAAAGGTTCCACTTCCATTTCAAAATCCGCTGCCAAATTAATTGGAGTCGGACACCATATGGCATCCAAAGTCCAAGTTTGATTACTCGTTAACTGATAACAATTATTTGCCAATTTAGCAGCAATTCTCCCTTTCCTAAATCTAATTTTCGCTAAAGAAACTTCTTCTTGCTGAGCAATTCCAGTATGGTAAAAACAACTACAATTAAGGAGGAATAAAAAACGTGTTCGTACAGTCATTATTATTTAATTTGGAAATCAAAACAATACATCTTCAAATACTTGTATATACATTAACATTTAACCATTAGTTAATTACACATATTTTTTTTAACATTTTTGTTTATATTCATAAAAAAATAAAAATATTTACTATATTTGTAACAGTCTTATAATAAATAAATCGTCCACAATACTTCTAACAAATCTTGTTACAACAAGTTAAAATATAAAGATTGCTTTTCACTTTATAAGGAAAGCTTATCTAAAGATTGGCCTTTAATGATTCTCTCTATTGCGGCAGCGCTTCTTCTGAAGTCGCTGCCTTTTTAATGTCAGCAATTTTGTTTAATTTTCTTAATTTTTTCGACTAAATCATTAAAGAATGATACAATTCACTACCTCTAATAGTCAAAAAGAGATTCAACAGATTCTAGACTTGCAGGCAATTAATCTCCCTAAAAACATTAGTGAAACAGAGGCAAAAGAACAAGGTTTCGTAACCGTACATCATGATTTTGAAATTCTGTCAGCTATGAATGACAAATTTCCGCATGTTATTGCTAAAGATAATAATAAAATAATAGGCTATACCTTGGTCATGCTTCCTGAATTTGGCAATAAAATACCAGTTCTTGTTCCACTTTTTGATAAAATCAATCAACTTTCTTATAACGGAGATGAACTAAATAAGACATCTTATTTTGTCATGGGGCAAGTCTGTGTCGATAAACAATATAGAGGAAAAGGTGTTTTTGCTGGTTTATATCAACAAATGAAAACCGAAATGTCACCACATTTTAAATATATCATTACAGAAATTGCTACTAGAAACACCCGCTCTATGCGAGCACATGAAAAAGTAGGTTTTGAAACCATTCATACCTTTTCTACACCTGAAGAAGAATGGGCGATTGTGGCTTGGAATTGGCAATAAATAAAATTGAAAAGTGAAAATTAAAAATTTAAAATTGAAAAGTGTTTCACTTTTCACTAGGTTACTACAATTAGCTGCTTTTACCGTTTTGTTAGGAAGGGCTTGGCAACATTTATACTGGGATGCGCCTTTTCGTGCCTTCTTATGGGATGAAAAATTACTAAGTGGTTTGGTCGAACAATTTTCGACGATGGACTGGGAAACCTATATCACTAGTATGGAAGTGGATAATGCTATCGGAAATAGTATCAAAGTATTTGGTGTTTTCTATCTATTATCTGCTATTTTGGTCTTATTTATCCATAAGCTCCCTCGTTTTTTTCATCACTTTTTACTCCTCAGTTCATTTGCTTTGATTTCCCTAGCATTACTCTACTGCAAAGAACGCTTTTTTAGTATAGGGCAATTTTTTGAATACACCTTGCAGTTTGGTAGTCCTTTCTTTTTATGGTGGTGGATTCGTCAAGAAAATCCAATCACTATTTTACCTACATTTATTTTAGTTTTAAAAATTGCGATTGCCTTCACTTTTACTTGTCATGGTTTATATGCCATCGGCTACTACCCTGTTCCCGTTCAATTTATGGAAATGACAATGAATATTTTAGGGATTAATGAGGAATTAGCTAAAACGTTCTTAACCACTGCGGGGATTTTAGATTTCGCTGTTGCCATCGGCATTTTCCTTCCTTGGAAATGGGCTCGCTTCTTTTTATTGTATGCTGTTTTATGGGGATTTGGAACGACGATTGCGCGAGTTTGGGCGAATTTTAATTGGGGTTGGTTGGATTATGTCCTCCTTCAATGGTTACATGAATCGGTGATGCGGATGCCGCATTTTTTGATTCCTTTGGCGGTTTTGGTTGGTCAGTCTTTTTACCAACGGCAACTAAATACAAGTTGAGGGAGTGAAGGATTTACGACTCGGGAGAGTCGTGTTACTTCTATATCGCAACGGTAATCTGTAACACGACTCTCCCGAGTCGTAAATCCTTAAATCCTTCATTAATTCAATCCTTGTACTTAATTATGGAATCATTTACTTTCTAACAACGTTAAGGATAAAATTAATTTCAAAGCCTACTTCTATTTGTCCTGTTTAAGGATAATTAATAGGTTGGTCTAAGTATCAAAAAATACTATCTTCGCACTTTATTCTAAAATTGCTCGTCAATATTTTTTTTTAGGTCTTTTCAGATAAAAATCTAATCAAAATTAGGAATAAAATAATTACAAAACACAAAAAATGTATCCATGAAATTAGCCGCCAGATACAATTCCAAAGAGACAGAAGCAAAGTGGTACCCCCATTGGATGGAGAAAAAATACTTTGCCTCCAAACCTGACGATAGAGAAGCTTTTTCCGTTGTTATCCCACCACCTAATGTAACGGGGGTCTTACACATGGGTCACATGTTGAATAATACCATTCAAGATATTTTAATTAGAAAAGCTAGATTGGATGGCAAAAATGCTTGCTGGGTACCCGGTACGGATCATGCTTCTATTGCTACGGAGGCTAAAGTCGTTAGAAAATTAAGAGCGCAAGGCATCAAAAAAGGGGACTTGTCCAGAGAAGAGTTCTTGAAGCATGCTTGGGATTGGACAGACGAATATGGTGGTAAAATTTTATTACAACTAAGAAAACTAGGGGCTTCTTGTGATTGGGACAGAACGGCTTTCACAATGGATGATACTCGGTCTAAGCAAGTTATCCAAGTTTTTGTTGACTTATATAATAAAGGAAAATTATACCGTGGTCTGCGAATGGTCAATTGGGATCCAGAGGCACAAACGGTATTATCTAATGAAGAAGTAATTCACGGAGACGAAGATTCTTTTTTATATCATTTACGGTATAAGATTGACCATGGTGGCGAAGAATCATTAGAATTGGCTCGATTGGCTAGGCAAATCAAGCAAGTAAAAAGAACAGTTGCTAGTTATAAACCATTATCAAACGGTAGAGGCGTTTACAATAAATCAACTTATAACTCCTTTCGGAATCAGTTAGCCAAATTAGAAAAGGAATACGCTGAAAAAGAAGCAGCATATAACTGGTTAACTATTGCTACTAAGCGACCAGAAACCATTATGGGCGATACGGCAATTGCGGTTCATCCAGATGACCCTAGATATGCGCATTTAAAAGGCAAACGAGCGATTGTTCCTTTGATTGGTCGCTCCGTACCGATTATTTTTGATGATTATGTGGACATGGAATTTGGAACAGGTGCTTTGAAAGTTACCCCAGCCCATGACCCGAATGATTATGAAATTGGCCTACGACATAAATTAGAAGTCATTGATACCATTGCCGATAATGGAACGCTGAATGAAAAAGCGCAAATCCATATTGGTAAAGACCGTTTTGAGGCTAGAGATTTAGTAAAAGCTGATTTGGAAGCAGCAGGAAATTTGGTTCGTTTAGAACCTTATCAAAGTAGTATTGGTCGGTCTGAACGTACAGGTGCGGTAGTTGAACCAAAGCTGTCTTTACAATGGTATGTGGATATGAAGCAAATTGCTGCGCCTGCATTGGATGCAGTAATGACGGATGAAATAGAATTTTTTCCAAAAAAATATAAAAATACGTACCGTCATTGGATGGATAACATCCGTGATTGGTGTATTTCTCGTCAATTGTGGTGGGGACATCAGATTCCTGCGTGGTATTACAATGGGGAAGTTTTTGTAGGTACAACCGCAGCAGACGCCTTGAAGTTAGCTCAAGAAAAATTTGGGAATCAAGTTACTTTGGCTGACTTAAAGCAAGACGAAGATGTATTAGATACTTGGTTTTCGTCGTGGCTATGGCCTTTTAGTGTTTTTGATGGCTTAGAAGCAGGCGGAGAAGTAGATTATTATTACCCAACGAGTGTACTAGTTACTGGTTGGGACATTATTTTCCTTTGGGTTGCCCGAATGGCTATGGCAGGTTATGAGTGGAAAGGAACACTTCCATTCAAACATGTTTACTTCACAGGCATGGTAAGAGACCCTCAAGGACGGAAGATGAGTAAGTCCCTTGGAAACTCTCCTGATGCTTTGAAATTAATTGAAGATTATGGAGCGGATGGAGTTCGATTTGGAATGATGTCTTGTTCTCCTGCGGGTGGAGATTTGTTGTTTGATACAAAGTTATGTGAGCAAGGTGCTGCGTTTAGTAATAAAATGTGGCAAGCCTTAAGACTGATAAAAGGCTGGGAAATTTCGGAACAACCTGTTACGGAAGATTTAGGGAAAGTGAATGCCTTAGCTGCCAAATGGTTAGACCAGCGACTATCTCAAATTTTATTGGAGACAGATAGTAATTTTACCGAATATCGACTTTCAGAAGTAACGATGGATTTATATAAATTCATTTTTGGTGATTTCTGTGGATGGTATTTAGAAATTATTAAACCTCCTTACGGTTCTCCAATTGACCGAGCAAGTTATAATCAAGCTATTGAATTCTTTGAGCAATTGATGACGATGTTGCATCCAATTATGCCCTTCGTAACAGAAGAAATATGGCATCAATTAAAAGAAAGAAAAGACGGAGAAGATTGTATTGCTAGTCAATATCCAAAAGCAGGCAATATAGATGCGGTCTTTTTAAAGAATTTCGAAACAGTTAAAGATACGATTTCTAAAATTCGGGAAATTCGTCAGAAGAATCAGTTGAAAAGTTACGAGCCATTAAAAACGTTTGTGCAAGCAAGTGAAAGTGCGACGACCTTTTTTGAAATAGCTGGCATGAAAGAATTGCTACAAAAAATGGCCGCCTTAGAAAGTCTAACTTTCACTACAGAAGAACCTGCTAATACCGTTAATTTTATTTCTGGTACCGAGAAATTCTATGTGGAATTAAACTTAACGATTGATGTGGAGGCAGAAAAAGAACGAATTACCAAAGAATTGGAATATACAAAAGGCTTCTTGATTTCTGTAGATAAGAAATTGAGCAATGAGCGTTTTGTAAATAATGCCCCTGCAAAAGTGGTAGAAAATGAGCGCAATAAACAAGCGGATGCCGTTGCTAAAATCGCCATTTTAGAAGAGAGTTTGACAAAACTGAATTAGCATCTGAGGCAAAATTGTGACAGAACAAAGTGGTTAAAGGACTAGGTTCTATTATAAAATGATTGAATCAAGTTATTTTTTCGTCCATAAGAAGCTAGTTTTATAACTTTTTTTGCATTTCTAATAAGAAAATGGCAAATGTTCGCTGTAAAAAAAAGTTTAATATGGCAAGAATTCGTATAAAATGGTACTTTTGCGCACCGTTTGCCAATAGGCAATGTTTTTTGACTATATAATCACTAATCAACTAATACTAAATATTTAAAATTCATAACAATATGAGCGGAGAAAAAATCACCCTTTCGAGAAGAGGGAAGTTACAAGTTCCAGTTAATCCAATTATTCCATTCATCGAAGGTGATGGAATTGGTCCAGATATCTGGGCATCAGCCGTAAGAGTATTTGATGCAGCGGTAGAAAAAGCTTACGATGGCAAAAGAAAAATTCATTGGAAAGAAGTTTTTGCTGGTGAGAAAGCAAATGCAAGAAACGAAGGGGATTGGTTACCAAAAGAAACAACAGATACAATTGCTGAACATTTAGTAGCAATTAAAGGGCCTTTAACTACGCCAGTTGGTGGTGGTTTCCGTTCTTTGAACGTGGCTATTCGTCAGATTTTGGATTTATACGCTTGTGTTAGACCAGTAAAATGGTATAAAGGTGTACCAAGTCCAGTAAAGCAGCCTAAGTTAGTAGATATGTGTATTTTCAGAGAAAATACAGAAGATATTTATGCAGGTATTGAATATTTACACGGTACGGAGGAGAATGATAAAATGAAGGCTTTCTTATTGGACGAGATGGGTGTAACAGGAATTCGTTTCCCTGATACGGTGTCTCTTGGTGTTAAGCCAGTTTCTAAAGAAGGTACAGAAAGATTGGTCAAAGCAGCGATTGATTATGCTATTGCTAAGAAAAGAAAGTCTGTTACTTTAGTACACAAGGGGAACATTATGAAGTTCACCGAAGGTATGTTCAAGAAATGGGGATATGATTTAGCAAAAAGTGCTTATGGTGCAGAAGATTTAGACGGTGGCCCTTGGCAAGTAATTAAGAAAGGTACGCAAGAAATCATTGTAAAAGATGTGATTGCAGATGCTTTCTTACAGCAAATCTTATTAAGACCTGCTGAATATGATGTAATTGCTACGTTGAACTTAAACGGAGATTATATTTCTGATGCCTTAGCTGCGGCTGTTGGTGGTATCGGAATCGCTCCAGGGGCAAATATCAATTATCAAACTGGTATAGGGGTATTTGAAGCAACACATGGTACTGCACCTAAATATGCTGGACAGGATAAAGTAAATCCAAGTTCTGTGATTCTTTCTGGTGTAATGATGTTTGATTACATTGGTTGGAAGAAAGTAGGAATCATTATCGAAAAAGGAATGAAAGCGGCTATCAAAAAGAAAACCGTTACTTACGATTTCGAAAGATTAATGAAGGGCGCTACCCTATTGAAGTGTTCTGAATTTGGGGATGCTATTATCGCTAATATGTAAAATCTGAGAAGTCTGCTGTCAGACCATCATCTTCGATGATTGTCAGAAGTCAGATTGCTCTAATTATAATACAATTAAAAGCCCATTCGGATTTATTTTCGGATGGGCTTTTTATATAAATCAATCTAAAATTACCCTTATCAATTAATTACCCAAGGCCCACCTTGTATCTTATATTTCCGTTTCCTAGCAGACCATATTATAGTCCCTCCTAAACTTAGACCAATTACCCCTGCGCTGAATCTAAATTTAGGGCTAATGAAAGATGATTTATCTACGAAACTGCTAACAGTACTCAATACTGAAGGAATAGCTATAATATAACCTATCATGGAAATAAAATCTTTTCCTGCTGACCGTTTTGGTTTAATATATAATATATTGTTGATGGGTATTTGTGGCACAAAATTCTGTTGATAATCCTTATTCTTATTATAATAGACAGGTATTGTCATCGGACTTATCTTGATAAAATCAGTTGTCTTTCCTTCCAAGATTCCTTTTGTGACCACTAATTGACCATTGGAAAAATGGGAAATTTTAATTACCTTTCCTTTATTGATTTGCCAGTTCTTTTTAGGTTTATCTTTATTTATTAAGACCAATCCAGACTGTTGATACTGAGTGCCGTGCTTTATTTTAAGGTATTTCCCCTTTTTTAAAACGACTTTCCTAAAAGGTTCTTTTTGTTTAATTAATAATATTCCAGCCTGTTGAGCATACCCAAAAGTGCATTGGAAAAAGCATAGTCCTAAAATCCATTTTATGTTTTTGATTTTCATTCTAAGTTATTTTTATCCGATAAGTTGTAAAATCTATATAAATCGACCAATTTTTTAGGAATCTAAATAATAAATAACGTTCTTTGAAAGGCACTCCTTTTCTTTTGCAATAAAGATAAATCACCCTTTTATTCAATCCTATTTTAAATGCTTAGTAGGTCTCAAAAAGGGCTAAAGGGGCAATTGGGAAGGCCATAGGGTTTATTGGGAAAATTAGTAACTTCGCACATTAGCTGACCATAGTTTCAAAACATACTTCTCCAATTTTATTAAGAACCTATAAATGAGAAATTTCTTTTCCATAGCTATCTTATTTTTCCTTTTTGCTTGTACCCAAGAAAAGCAAGCTCCTACTCTATTCAACTTACTACCAGCCGAAAAAACAGGCATCACTTTTAGTAATGACCTCACTTATTTGGACGATTTCAATCCTTATATTTTCAAAAACTTCTTTAATGGCGGCGGTGTTGCTATCGGTGATTTGGATAAAGATGGACTGGCAGATTTATTCTTCTGCGGGAATATGGTCGATAATAAATTATACCTCAATAAAGGTGATTTTAAATTTGAGGACATTACAGCCAACGCAGGGGTAGCCTCTAAAAATGTTTGGTCAAGTGGCGTAAGTTTTGCGGATGTAAATGGCGATGGTTGGTTAGATATTTATGTTTGTAAATCGGGTAAACCAGGCGGCGAATTGCGCTATAATGAATTATTTATCAGTCAAGGACTCGATGAAAACGGACAATTACAATTCAAAGAGCAGGCAGCAGCTTACGGTATAGCCGATGAGGGATTATCTGCCCATGCTGCCTTTTTTGATTATGATAAAGATGGGGATTTGGATATGTATTTATTGAATAATTCACTGCGCCCTGTTGGTGGTTTTGATATTCGACCGGGATTGCGAGAAATTAGAGACCCTTTTGGTGGAAATAAATTGTATCGGAATGAGTTGATTAACGAAAGTGCTTCCAAAACTCCAAGTTCTGGAAGCACTAAACACCCAACTTTCACCGACGTTTCCGAAGAAGCAGGCATTTACGGCAGCAATATCGGCTACGGCTTAGGCATAACGATTGGCGATGTGAATAAAGATGGTTGGCAAGACCTTCATATTTCCAATGATTTTTTCGAAAGAGATTACCTTTACATCAATCAACAAGATGGCACGTTTAAAGAAGATTTAGTCAATCAAATCAATGAGATTAGTGCTGGCTCCATGGGCGCAGATATGGCGGATATCAATAATGATGGTTACCCAGAAATTTTTGTGACCGATATGTTGCCCGAAACAGAAGACCGCTATAAATCTAAAATGACTTTTGAGAATTGGGATAAATATCAACTAAATGTCAAAAATGGATACCACCATCAATTCACCAGAAATGTACTGCAATTAAATAATAAAAACGGTACGTTTAGCGAAATTGGTCGATTGGCAGGTGTCCACGCAACGGATTGGAGTTGGAGTGCTTTATTAGCAGATTTGAATAATGATGGGTATAAAGATATTTATGTCACCAATGGCATTTATCAAGATTTAATGGATCAGGATTATATTAATTATTATTCCAATGACCCTAAAATTATTGGTGCGATTCGAAATCGAGAAGAAGGGGCAATTCTTCGGCTAATCGAAAAAATGCCTTCTGAACCCATTCCCAATTATGTATTTGAAAATAATAAAGACCTAACTTTTTCTAAAAAAACACTCGAATGGGGATTGGCGACACCGAGTTTTTCTAATGGGGCAGCTTATGGAGATTTAGACAATGATGGTGATTTAGATTTAGTGGTGAATAATGTAAATATGCCTGCTTTTGTTTATCAAAATAAAGCGGATACCTTATTACAAAACAATTATCTAAGTCTACAACTAATCGGCCAAGGTGCGAATACAAAAGCCTTAGGGGCGCAAGTCACCATTACAGCAGGGGAACAGCTTTTTTATCAAGAGTTGGTCACTAGCAAGGGGTTTCAATCATCTGTAGATGATAAATTACATTTTGGATTAGGGGCTTTGAAAAAAGTAGACCAACTATTCATACAATGGCCTGATGGCACAACTAGTCTTGTGAAAGATATTGTAACCAATCAATTACTCACTTTTGACCAAAAGGAAGCGGTTGCAGATTATCAATCACCCCTTGCCCTTTCTCAAGCACCAATATTGCAAAGAGTAACCGATAATCCACCTATTGACTTCCAACATCAGGAAAATACTTATAGCGATTTTAATAGAGATCGCTTACTATATCAAATGGTCTCTGCCGAAGGACCTAAAATAGCCAAAGGAGATATAAATGGAGATGGTTTAGAAGATATATTTATTGGAGGTGCAAAAGGACAAGCAGGCGCTTTATTCGTCCAACAATCTGATGGACAATTTGTACCTACCAACGAAATTCTTTTTTCCAAAAGTAAACAATCAGAAGATACAGATGCCCTATTTTTTGATGCGGATGGAGATGATGATTTAGACTTATATGTAGCTAGAGGAAGCAACGAATTTACAGGATTAAATCCCGCATTAATTGACCGACTTTACATAAATGATGGGCAGGGTAACTTTAGGCAATCTCCTCAAAATTTACCCATAAAAAGTAAGACAGACGCTAGTTCTTGCGTCCGAGCTGCCGATTTTGACCAAGATGGGGACTTAGACCTTTTTGTTGGGGTACGATTAAAAGCTGGTGTTTATGGCATTCCAGTAAGTAGCTACTTATTAGAAAATGACGGCAAAGGCAATTTTAAGAACGTCAGCGAATCAAAAGCCCCTGACTTAAATCAAATTGGCATGGTCACAGACGCTATTTGGGCAGATACCGATGGAGATAAAGACCAAGATTTAGTAATAGTTGGTGATTGGATGCCCATCAAAATCTTAGAAAACCAAAACGGTATCCTCACTCATCACTCCTCACTCCTCACTCCTCAATCAAGTAACGGTTTTTGGAATTGTATAAAGGCAGGAGACTTTAACCAAGATGGGGCTATAGATTTTGTCATCGGTAATCATGGGCAAAATACTAGATTTAAAGCGGCTAAAACAACACCGATTACCATGCATGTAAATGATTTTGATAAAAATAGAAGTGCAGAACAAATCATTTCTGTTTATAATAATGGGCAGGCTTATCCGATGGCTTTGCGACATGATTTGGTGATGCAATTACCCACATTAAAGAAAAAATACTTGCATTATGCAGATTATAAAGGGCAATCAATCGAGGCTATTTTTGATGAAAAACAACTAAGAACTGCCGCTAAATCCACTGTTTACACCACCCAAACTAGTTTGGCGATGAATAATGGAGATGGTACTTATTCTTTAAAAGCCTTGCCAATCGAGGCACAATTAGCCCCCATTTATGCCATTTTGGTAGAAGATTTAGATAAGGATGGTCTTTTAGATATTTTACTAGGCGGTAATTTTTATCGGTCTAAGCCAGAAGTTGGGATATATGATGGCAGTTATGGCCTATTATTGAAAGGAAATGGGCAGGGGGCATTTCAGGCTTTAACACCTCAGGAATCAGGTTTTTCTTTAAAGGGAGAAATTAGAGATTTCACCTCCATAAATATTGGCAAGGAAGCTTCTATTCTTGTTGCTCGGAATAATAAAAAAGTAGCGCTATTTAGATATAGTTTAAAGAACAGAGAGTAGAGATATCATAATGGCAATCGCACGAATACCATGTTAGGAAAGAAGTTGTAATTTTCCGTTTTT
>JAFMDF010000181.1 GCA_017857395.1 Bacteroidota bacterium
ATGGTAGAATTTTATTAACATATATATTTTCCGTAAAATATGTAGTTGAACCTTGCTGGCGAATACGTGATTAATAGAAAGTGGATTATATTATAAAAATTCCTTAGCGTAAGTTTACGCACCAATCTCTTTAATACCCTAAAGGTCATTTCCTCCAAAAGAATAATTTGCTTAATGACCGCGTCTCTCAAAATATTATCTTTACGATAATCTTCTACAGTCAATGCTCGTTTCATTTGGGACTCTTTATAGGCTACTCTTTTTTTTATTTCAACATCTCCTGTAAGTTGCTCAATAGCTTTTACTGTTACTTCTGGATTATAGGCAGTCACTTCTTTTATCTTTTCTGTGATGCTTTTTAATTTTTGCTCTTCTAATCGCTTAAGTTCTTCTTTGTATTGTTTTAGTTCTTCAGCTCTATTCTTTCGTTTCTTAGCCTCTACCTTTTCATCTGTATAACCGCCTTTTAACGCATGAATGAAGAAACCCGCAATACTAGATTTAATCTGCTGGTTAAACTTAGCTCGGTTAGTGACCTCGATTGCTTGTTGTATCTGTCCTCGATTGAAAGTATTTAAAAGTTGTAGAAATACTGTTGGAGTCACCCCAAATCTAAGGACTACATCTTTATGAAATTCCTTAAATAATCTATCCTTTTCATTTTCTTCTAAATCTATTGATAGTGATAAAGTCGGTATTTTATGGTCACTATCACTTCCTTTAAATCGAATAGGTAATAGCGGGGATAAATCTCCTTTTGGAAATTCTTTAAGATTAGCATTCATTTTACCATGGAAAATAAACTCTAATGCCGTTACTTTCCTTCCTGTCTTAATTTTATTGACTTCTGTGACAGTTATGTCAGTATATTTATTTATGTCCCTTACAGAGGGTTTAATCACCCATCGAAAAAAATCACCAAACATCTTGTACTGCTCTGTCACCTCAAACATTACTTTAATCTCTTCTACACCTAGTTTTCTCCTTCCAATACTTTGATATTGTTTGAGTAATTCATAGACCCTTAACGGATAGACTGCTAATTTTACAATATCCTTGATATCATACGTTGTAAAATTCTTTTTTAATTCTAATAGCCAAGGCTTCATTTCTTTTTCAAATTCAATATCTATGTATTCATTGTTTTCTACCTTATCGCCATACTGCCCATCTTGCATATAATCTATTTTCCTTAAGATATGATATTGAGTTTCTCTAGAGATACCTTCAGCTGTTTCATAGGCTATAAAAAAAGATTTTTTCATAAGGCTCTGTGCAGCTTCTCTTAAAAGTCTGTAGGAGTCTCCTGACTTTAAGCCGTACATCTTAATTATATCTTTATACCAAATACGGTAAGTTCTGAAGTCCGTATCTTCTCTTTTTATATTGACCAAAATAGAAGTAAAGATTCTAGTTTCCCATTGATTAAACTTATATCTGGACTCAATTAAATTGTTCGCCTTTTTAATAAGAGTAATTCCTTTGTTTTTATTTCGTCTAGCTTTCGGCATAGAAGTTAGTATTAAACTATGAGGAAAATGGAACAGCGTATAAAATAAACAATACTGAACCATGAAACTATGAGGTTTTTGGAACGAAAGGGGCTGTATTAATAGGGTTATACTCCAAATCTCTCATAGTTATCTTCCATTTTTCTCATAGTTTGTTCCAAATCTCTCATAGATTCTTCCAAAAACCTCATAGTTTGTTCCAAATCTCTCATAGTTAAGCTCATAACTAATTGATTATGAATAGATTACAAGGGTATAAAAGTATTAAAAGTATTTAAAAGAAATAAAACAACAACAAAAGGAGCTAAATGGTGGTGTTTTTTCTTTTTAATAAAAGAATATTAAGACTTAGGCTTGTTTTTAATTTCGGAAAACTATGAAGTAGTAAAAAAACATTTAAAATGAGTATAAGTCAAAATATTGCGCAATTACTTAATAACGTTATTACGAGTAAAGCGTTATATTTATCATTAGCTTTATTTCTTAAACTTATCAGCTAAGTCTTGTAATTTAGTCATGGTAGGAAAAGATTTAAACGCGTCAAAAAGCCACTTTGACACATTCCCTAAAATTGGCTCTCTTTCGTCCTTATTCATTTCCCAATGTATTAGTAGCGCATTTAGAAACTCTAAATTATTCATTACGGCTAACTCAATCACACTAGCATAATCTCTTTGATTGCGGTCAATAGGAGCGTTGGGATGTTGTAGCCGCCATTCTTTAGCTGTTTTACCAAAGACTATCGTATTAAGCAAATCAGCCTCTGATGCAAAAGGTAAGCGGCTTTTATAGGGTTGTGGATGTGTCAATAAACGCTCGTCCATGCTGCTAAGAATCTCCCTCGCCATCAATTGAAAGTTTCCTGTAACCAAATGCCGCTTTATGTTAAAAGGGTCTCCTAAACGTAAGCTCTCGTCCTCTTTTAATCTACGAAACTCCTTAATGATATAAAGTTGAAAACCTTCTGATAGTGTACCAGCAAAATGTAGCGCAATATCAATATGAGCAAAAGCTCCTTTAGAGTATCTTCCTGCTTTAGCTGGGATAATACCAATAGCCCCAACTGTTTCTACCCATTTTGTTGGAGTGAATCGAAATTGGTTATCAAACACCTCTTGTTTAACTCGGGCATATCTGCCCGAATTAAAATTTGGATTGTACAGTTTCTCCCATTCTGCTAGAAATTTAACAGTACTTATAGCTCGAATCCAAGCTTTTATTCTTTCGCCTGTTTCTTCATATTTAGCAGCGACAGCAATATCATTTAAAGAAACATAGTCTTCTTCTTTTACTTTTAAAAGGCGAATACTACTGCCTTTTAGATTTAATTTACTCATGTATGATTTACTTTACTTCAAATTTATTGCGCAATTACTTAATAACGTTATTGCAAACAAAATAATTAACTACCCTAATCCTTCAATATTAAGCACCTCTTTTCCAGTAAATCCATGCTTTTTCAAAATATCGAGAACATATTTACCTGAAAAGTAAAGATTCGCAGTTGAGGCAAATTTTCTAGCTACCCCATAAACAGTTGGTCTGGCAGTTCCAATATATTCGCCCTGTTCTCTTTGATACATTCCATAGCCATCCATAATTTTAATAACTACTTTGGCATATTCATAAAAATCATCTTCATATAATATTTTGATGCCACGGAGTTTTTCAATATCAGTATAGTTCAAACCCTTATTCATACTTTTATTATTTAGTTGTATAGTTCCAATCCTGCTCTCAAAGCCCCCTCAATCGTGCCGTCCAACTCAAAAGAACCAGGAAACATAAATTCTTCCGTGTCATAAAATTCTCTGCTGTATTTAAACACAGCGAAATCCCAATTATCCATCTGTCCATTATATTTGAGGCGACCTAATTTAGTCTCAATTATACGACTTCGTTGCTTTGGCATCTTTTCAATTGGAATCCCCATCTTCTGAGCAATCATCTGTCTGAAAATATTCGCCATTGCCTCTTCTTCTGTCTTAGCCAAGTAAGCAAATTTACCTCGAAAAGTCATTTGAAAAGAAGTCTTATGCTCTTTGTTAAATGATTCTACTATTTCAAGTATTTTTTTTTGAATATCCTTTGGAATTGATTTTGCCATATTATTTCAATTTTTTACCAAAAAGAGTTTCTTTTTTAAATCTGAAAACTTAAAAACATAATTACGCCATTGCATTATTGCGCAATAAGTTTTAATTAATAATTAGAACCCTTTATCCTCTAAAAATTCTTTAGTTGAAATTTCTATAATATCTGCTACAGACAATCCCTTTTCATTCCCATACGCTTGTAGCCTACTTTTTAATTTTGGTGTCATCATAGTAGTAAACCGCTTTCGCCCATCAGCTGACAACTCATAAGGCTTTCTGTTTCCAGCATTATGCTTTTTAAAAGTCGGAGTATCATCTGATAAATCCATCTGATTATTCTCTGCCTCTTTTTTTAATTGTGCATCTAAATTCTGACTACCTGCCATCTTATCAAAGACACTAGTCATTTTTTTATCTAAATTTAATCTTTTCTTAGCCATATTCTTTTATTATTTCTTTGGTTAAAGATTCATAATCCTTTGCTCCATTACTATCAGGAGCATACTCAAAAATACTTTGACTACTGGTCGGTGCCTCTGCCAAAGCTACATTTTGTCTAATAGGTGTTTGAAAAGCATTAGGACCCAATTTATCAAAAATAGAATCTTTGACACTTCGATTTAATACCTTTCTAGAATCGTACTTGGTGATAAAGACTTTATCTATTTCATAATCGATATTATCCAAAGCCTCCGTTAATACACTATATCCAGTTAAACTTAAATATTCCGCCTCGATAGGAACAAAAATTAAGTCGCTGGTAAAAATAGCATTGACAGTAGTTAGGCCTAAAGATGGTGCGCAGTCAATTAGCACAAAATCAAAATTCTTTTTGATTCGTCTTAAAGCTTTATCTAAAATATATTCTCGGTGTATTTGTCCACTTAATTCAATATCGGCTTTAATCAACTCCAAGCTCGATGGAATGATATAAAAGTTATCTGCAATTTTATGTGGACTGACAACAGATTGCTTTTTAAGAATTCTATAAAGAGAGCTAGTCTGGTCAGCGGCTGCCATTTGGGTTAAGTTAAACTGTGCATCCGCATCAATCAACAATACCTTATAGCCTTGTGTGGCAAGATAGTAGCCAATATTATAGGTACTTGTGGTTTTACCTACACCGCCTTTGAAGTTTAGAAGTGATATAGTTTTACTCATGGCATAAATGTACAAAAACATAATAACTTAAACAAGTAATTGCGTTATTGCGCAATAAAAAATTAAAATATAATATTGAATGGAGTGGGGGCATTATCATTTAAAATTTGCCCATAATAGAAAGTAGGCATCTATTCTTCTTTTATCAAAGCTAACAGAGCTTCACTCGATAAACGCCCACTTCGTTCGGTACCTGCCAATAAACTATCTGCTAGGTCTCTTTTATGCGTATGTAAGGCAACTATCTTTTCTTCAATTGTGTTGGCTGTAACTAGCCGATAAATAGTTACAGGACGATTTTGTCCGATACGATGCGCTCTATCAGAAGCCTGGTCTTCGACCGCAGGATTCCACCAAGGGTCGGTGTGAATCACATAATCTGCTGCTGTTAAGTTCAAACCTACACCTCCAGCTTTTAAACTAATTAAAAAGACATCGCCTTCATCAGATTGAAAAGCATCAATAGAGGCCTCTCTTTTTTTAAGGGGTGTTTGACCGTCAAGGTATTGGTAAGATACCTTTATCTTTTGCATTAAAGACTCAATGATTTTTAAGTGTCCGACAAACTGACTAAAAATTAGTGCTTTGTGACCATTTGCTACTAACTCTATTACGATTTCTTCTAGTAATTGTAATTTAGAACTTTCGATAGGAATATCTTGCTCAACCAATCGAGGGTGGCAGCAAGCTTGGCGCAAACGAGTAATCTCCGCTAATATTTGCATACCAATTTGTCCTTTTTCCTCTTGTTCTTTGGCAATTTTATCAATAGCAGTTTGCCGAAGTGCTTCATAAAAAGCTTGTTCTACAACACTCAATTCAACACTAAGCGTAATCTCCGTTTTACTCGGTAAATCTTCTAATACCTCATTTTTTCTTCGACGAAGGATAAACGGTTGAATCAGTTTTTTCAAGTGTTGTTGTGCTAATTTGTCTTTATTTTTTTCAATAGGCAAGGCATATTTATGCTGAAAGGAATCGTAAGAACCCAATAAGCCAGGATTGATAAAATGGAATAAATTCCACAGCTCTCCCAAGTGGTTTTCGATAGGTGTACCTGTTGTCAAGATTTTAAAATCTCCCTTTAGATTCATGGCAGCTTTAGAGCGTTTGGTGGTACGGTTCTTAATAGCCTGTGCTTCATCTAAAATAATTGTTCCAAATTTTTTACTGGACAATAATTTATCTTCCTGATGCAGTAATCCATAAGTTGTAATCAATACATCATGTTTTTTTAATGCTTTGATAGTTTGTTTTCTGTCACCTTCACCGAATAGAATAGGATTAAGTGTTGGCGCAAAGTGATTACTTTCCTTTCGCCAATTTCGACAGACAGAAGCAGGTGCTACCACTAAGGCAGGACCAGTATTTGCTCTATCTACCAGTAAAGCCAAAGCTTGAATTGTTTTACCTAAGCCCATATCATCTGCCAAACAAGCTCCTACTCCCCAATAGGCTAGGCGTTGCAACCATTGATAGCCTTCCAATTGATAGGGACGCAAGGTTGCTTTAAAGGTAGAAGGAACAACTGCATCTAACTTTCTTGCTCTTTTTAAGCGATTAATCTGTTTTTTCCATTCCTTATCTACCTCCAATTCTGCCACTAAATCTGTAAAGTCCTCTATTGCTGCGACTGCTAGATTATGCACTTTCATCCCATCTGAAGACCTGTCCAGAAAAGCATTTATAGCAGCTAACTTCTTTTTAAAAGCAATCGTCAAAGCGATAAATTGACCATCTTTAATTTCCACAAAGCGACTACTTTCTTTACTGTCCATTAATTCCAATAAATGCCGCATGTCGAGCACTTGCTGATTATCCAATTTCAGTTCGCCTGCAATACCAAACCAATCATTCTCTTTGTTTATACGCATCGAAAACTGCTCAAAACCAGCATGATGTGTTAGTCGTATTTTTTCTCCTTTCGGCCATTCCAATTTGACTAAGCCACTTTCTTTAAGTACCTCTAATTCTAATAAAATATTTAAGCAAGTTTCATTATCATCGAAAGTCCATTCTCCTTGATAAGATTCCACTTTTTGTAAAGTGCTGCACTCCGCCTCTACCTTTTTAGCATGCTCCAATTCCTTCTTCAAAGTTCTCTTGACTAGCACTCGTTTACTGTCTATTTCTGTAACAAATTCACTTCTTCCTTTACCAGGTTTAAAATAAGGTGGCGTCCCTGCTGGTTTACAGAACATTTCTAATTTAAAGCCTTCTCCAAAAGGTAATAAATGAACATAAATAGTAGCATCCCCTTTTTTGGTTGGTAAATTTTCTTCTGTATGGGCTAAAGTAGCGTGTAATGCTATTTTTCCTTTCATTAGGTTTAAAATAGCACTTAGACGCTTTTTAGCTTTTTTGGGTATCCTTACTTTTTGTTTGCCCATTACTTTAGCAATTTCCTGATGTATTGGGTCAACTTGAACATAATTATACCGAGTAGGTGTCTCTTGATTGATAGAAATCCCTTAGCTTCGACCTGATGGGAAAATTTTATTTCAAAGGCATTCTGTTTTTCTTCAATGAGCAATTCTGGTTTAACTGCGGATAATTCTACAAGTATGCTTGGGTTATCATATTTGAATAACCGTGGATGTCCTTCCATCACCTTTACAGCTTCGACAAAATCAAGGTAGTAATCTGTACCACCATAATAGCCAGGACTCTGCTGTGTATATATCGTATCAATTATTTTTTGGTCTTCTGGAGTAATCGCATCTTCTCCATTTTCGTATAACCTTTTAATAGCAATATTTCTACCTTGTGACCATACTCCTTTTTTATTGCGGCTTTGTAATTTTGGTTGAATATTCCAACCTTCAAAATCTACTAACCAAGCAATCCTAGTATTACGCTCTTCCTTTTGGGTATCTCCTATTTCCGTTCTTGTTCCAACTCCAACCAAGCCCTCAAATGCCAAAAGTATTCGTTCCCATTCTTCCACTTTTTTTAAAGCATAAATCATGCTTTCGATGCCTAATGCTTCTTGTAAGTCTACTGCTTTTTCCTTATAAATAGCTTTTTGTTGTTGATTCGTATGCAGCTTGGATAAGATAGTCGTATATTCCATCGCTAACCATTGAAGCCCATTCTCAATAGATAAAGTATATTTTTTTTCAATTTCTTTTAAATCCTCCTTGCTTAATTTCAGCTCCATCCAATAAGTGACTACTCCTTTAAACACCCAATCCAAACTATTCCACGGCGTGACCTTTAAATACCACATTGCTTCTGTTAAGTCATTGCTTAAATGTAACATTAGCCCAATCAAATAACTCATAGCTGGTTTTTCCGATTGGTATTGAGCATTTTTAGCGTATGTCAATATATCATTATGATACTTTGGGTCATTCGTTTTTAATAAGGCTACCAAATAAAAAGGAGCAGCGATATGCTGCAAAAAGACTTTTTTCTTGCGAGTTCCTTTTTTCATTACTTTCAAATCTTCCGCAAACAAAGAAATAGCGGTATCATTTTCTCCTCTTAAAAAAGCGACCCAAGCTTTGTTCCCTAAAGCATTTTCGAAAAAAGCATCCTTATCCTTTAGCTTACCTTGATAAATAAATAAGGTACCCAGTAATATTCTGAATGCCGCATTTTTAGGATTAGCGGCATAAGCTGTTAGTAAAAATTGTTCATATTGAGCAATTGGTTGTATACGATTAATTGCATCTGTCAGGATTTCCTTTAGTATTTCTGCTTGAATTTTCGGTGGAAGGATAGCTAAAAATTCTTCTTCAAATGGATTGGTAAAAAAGAAGGGGATAGGACTATATTCTTTATACTCTTTTTTAATTATTCTATTGGCATCTTCAAATGCTTCCACATCTTTATTAGCTAAAGCAAACTGCATCTCTCTCAAACAAACTTGATAATTTCGATAGGTTTGCCTAGAGTAGGCATATTCACTTTTTAGCGGGTATATTTCTCTTATAGCTTTTACAAAGGTGGTAAATCTTTCGTCTTGTTCCGAATCCGTTAAATTATTGTATTTATTTTTAAAGGCAGTAGCGTTTATAAAAAGTCGCATTTATATATTTTTGTATTGAAAACTAAGCATGTAATAGTGGACTAAACCTTTAACCCTAAGCCGATAAGTCAACATTCCGGATATTAGGAATAGCTACCCCAAAATCATTAGGATTTAGGAAACGATTCAAAAAATGAGCTTCTTTAACTACGTCTATTTGAGAAGAAGGAATGGGGTATTTTAAATTGTGAGTAGGGTAATGATTTAACAAGTAGTTGGTTACAAAATAATGCGCCTTTTCACTAAATAAAGTCCTATATAGCAGCAAAGTATCTTCTCGATTGATAGAAGGTGCTTTCATTAAAGAAATGATTTCTCCTAAGTTTGGGGCAATAATATTTCCGACCATAGGTAAAAAGATTAAACCAACTCCCTTAGGAGCATCAAATTGTAAGTTTTCTATTTTCTTATCATCTGCAAGGTTTTTATATCTGCTATCATATTTTTCCTTTGCTTTCTTAGCAGCTTCTTTATCCGTTACTTGTCTTTCATTACAAAAATCTCCAAATACCTTCATGGCTTTTTGTAATTCATTATTCTTTTCAAAAAGAACTATTGGTGTACCAAAATACTCTAAAAATAGCAGATACATTGATTCTGTATTTTGATATAAAGTAGTTTGCTGTTCTTCAGTATAAGCATAAAAAGGCGTATTATGGATTTCTTGCTTCATTCGCTCAAGCTTATACGCTGGTATTTCTCCCAAACTCATCATTGTACCACTCATCCACCAGGCTTCCTTCCAAGGAACAATTGTCATAGCTTGCATTTGTCCTTTTATTCTAGCATATCTCGGCAAATTAACAGATTCCTTTCTCATTGAGAAAAGACGGTCTGTATACATTTCTTTAAATACCCAATAATTCCCCTCTTCTTTTTCAAAAAGGAATTGGCTCATTATTCGTTTACTCATTTGAAGTATATCCAATTGTGTATCAGAACTACAATTTGCTACGCCACAAAACCACTCCAAGGTAGAAAGAGCAGAATAACCAGAGCGTTTGTTATAAATATAATCATCTTCCATAGCATAAGCATAGGAATCTTTATTATCCATAAAATGAGCTTCTCTGCCCTCTAAAAACTTATCCAGTCGCCTCTTTAAATCTATGCTAAATTCATTAATCAAAGGATAAGACTGGAAGCTAAACCATTTCAATCTACTTTTTAGTTCAAAGAAAAGAATGTCATCTGGAATCGTAAAATATAGGTCGTAAAAATCAGTTGTAGGAGCTTCGTCAATAAGTGGTTCAAATAAATCATATAATGCTTGTCCAATCTCCAGAATGAATGGGTCATCTGGTGCTAAATGAATACGCCCTTTTTTACTAGCATAATGCCAAACTAGGTAAGAAAAATCTTCTGGATTGAGGTAGTCTTCTTCATAATTTTGCAAACCATAAAATGGCAATGGATAATCATATAACTCCTTATTGACTTGCTGAAAGTGGAACCAAATGCCTATTTCATTAATAAAATCTTCAAAATGAGAAGTTAGCACACATGCCAATTCCGAATAATCTTGTTTCTCAAAGCCAAAATTTTGGAAACGATGTTTAAATTTTTGAAGAATCGCATATACTTTCTCTGCTTGCCTCACATAATATTGGTCATACGTTTTAAAGGTATCATAAGGCTTTAGTTTTAACCAATCCTTTGTGCTTATTTTTCTGCCAAATATTCTTTTACTTTTTTTTCTCATAAAAATAATCCATATAGAGGTGAAGTAATTAGTATGTTCGATAGGGTAGGAGAATCAGAAAACACTATTTTAATCCTTTAGGTATTCATCATAAGTATCTTGTAATTGGTCATAATGTCCATATCCTTCAAAGGCAACGTCCGCTATTTCTTTTAATCTATCCTTGTATGCATCAACAAGGTTCTTTTTTACAATTTGGTCTAAAACTTTATCATACAATTCCTCAAAATAAATATAAAAATCATCTCCGAAATCGCCTCCATATTCATTAGCGATACTAGTACACTCTTCTATGGCATGTAAACCTACTTCAATATAATATTTAAGTGTTGAGTCGCTATTTAGCTGTTTTACAATACTATCTACTTTTCCCACATCTAATCCCCCTTCCATATATTTATTAGGGTATATAGCTTTTGTAATTTGGGCTTTATATTTTGATAATAAGTTTTCATCTAATACACTTTGCTTCAGTTTTATTTGATAATAATTTCTAACCAATTCAAAGCTAGTATAAAGCTCGGTTAACTCTTGTTTCAATTGCCGAGCGTCTTGAGCATTGATGTATTTTAGAAAGTCCTTCATTTTTAATAATTATTTCAATTTCTGCTTTTGTTAATTTCATACATTCTTTTTTTTGATGAAAACGCTAGTCAAAATTACCATTTATACCGAGCTAATTCTTCCATCATTGCTCGTCTCCTAGGGTATTTTTTTCGCCAATCCTCAACAATCATTTTAGCATCCTCCAATCCACCTAGGCGAACTATTTTATCAATATATTGGCAACATTCTATATAAATACCTCTACCAGTATTGGTATCCATGTGCTGACGAACCAGTTTTTCATAAAGTGCTAAAAACTCCCCCTTATAATGCTTTCCTAATAAGTCAAAATAGTGGTCTAGTCTGCGTAAAGAAGCGGCTTTTTTTATTTCATTCATCAAATCTTCCAAACGGTTTTCTTCCTCTAAAATAGTAGCTACATACTGATTAAAAGTTGGCCCCCAACGTTCGTCTTCCCTTTTTCTAAAATACTGAATATAGGTTTCTACTTTATCTTTAAACTCATCTTTTGGAATGATTTCTTTTAGTTTTCGGTAATATTCCATTTCGCCTCTACCAAAAAACAGTTCTTCATTGATTTTTATAAAAGAGGTGGTATCTCCAGTTACTTTAGATAATCGAATCAGCCATTTTTTCCAATCGTTAACTAGTCCTGCATATTTTCCAGTATGCTGAACAATACCTTCTTCTGCTAATCGGCGAACATCTTCATATCTCTTTTCTTCCATTGCCTGTTCCAAAGCCATTTTTCGAAAAGAAGAATAATGAAGGTTACTCTTCAAATGCTTATCCGCCGTATCAAGAGAATAATGGTCTCTCAATAAATATAGCTTGAGCCGCTCAGATGCCTCTATATCATATTCTCGATGTTCCTTTTTCTTGTTGGCTGTAATAGATTGGTCTAGAACCTCCATTACTTCAGCAGCTTGCTCTTTATCTCTAACTGCATCACAAGCCAAAGAACGTAAATTACGTCCCCAATCCCATCCCTGATAAGCTTCTTTATTACATTCTCCAATGGCATATTCAAAAATATAGTTGACTACTTCGATAGGATAGTCATTGTCTGGTTCTGCCAAATTATAAAGGCTACTAAATGCAGTTTCCATCGCCCCTCCCATACTTCCGCTGGAATCATCAGCATGCTGATAAGCCTTAGCTAATTGACGAATAACTGCCTCACATAAATAAGCGACTGCCATAGGGTTCTTCGAGTCAGCATTTTCTACAAGCGTATATATTTTATCACCTAAACGGCTGGCATCCCGATATTCTAAAAAACCATGTCGCCCTCCTGAATGTGCATCAATATAGGAGCTAACCAATTGTTCATATTGTGTTTTAGATACAACTTCTAATAAATGAGCATATTTAGACAATAGGTGGGAACGAACTTCATCTTGTCGTCCTGCAAAATAGGTTATCAATCTACGTAATTCAGGCTCCGCTAATTTTTCTATAATTTCTTCTATTGGATTGGATGGCGTTGTTTTTTGTTTAGCACTTTTAGTTTTATTTGTAGCTGAGGTTACCACTTCAGTAGTAGTTAGTAATTCATCAGGTATTTCATCCCTTACAGCAAACAAAACAGCTACTACATGCTTACAAATTGGACCATGGTCATAGGGGCAATCACAAAACCATTCTGCAACTTGTCCATTTTTGATGGTAACTTCAGTAAGGTAGTTATCTGTACCATACACATCAGCTGCCCAAGTTTCTCCATCTTGTTCCAGATTTTGTACATTATCATCAACCCAATAATCTTCTCCTTTACTGAGTATAGATTTAGAAACCCAAGATTCGAAGTCTTCTAATGAACGATTCATCTTTCTTTATTTTGTGTAGTTTGTGGCGAAGATAATAGATTATTGACAAATTTGATACTCCAAAACAATTGACAGACTATTTGCTTGTCATCGTAAACAGCCCATTTTTCAAGGATGCTGATGTTGTCAGGGATTTTGCGTTAAAATTTTGTGGGTTGGCTTTTTTAGTAGCGCTAAATTTTCACTCAAAACCGAAGGCTTGTCCTTGACAATTTCAGCAGCCTTAAAGACCTTTGTTGAAGATGTTAAGTAAACGGCTTAAAAAAAAGAAATCATTTTATCGCAAATCTATTAAATCATGCGGCAAATTCCTTACAACTTTATAAAAAAACTTATTTTAGCAAGTTCAGTAAACATTAAAAGCTATCTATTTTAAAACAGGCATTTTACACAATATATTTATCCAATGAGTAAACTCACACTAGATAATTTCGGAAACAGCGTATCTTCAAAAATCTATCAAAGAGGGAGAAAGTATTATAATACTGGAAATGTCATTTATGCCAATGAAATAACACGGGAACATTACGATGCCTTGGTAATGGGGTCTGGTACCAATTATCGGGTTAATATTCTTTTTGACGGGTCTGAAATCATTCAAACAGATTGTAGTTGCCCTTATGATTGGGGAGATATGTGCAAGCATGTTGTAGCAACATTATTAGAATTAAAACAAACTATTGTTAGAACTGTTCCGTCCAAAAAAACTATTCAAAAACGAGTCTCTTCAGCGAAAAAAACGGAAATAGTAAAAGCAGCAGTTGTCCCTGCCGAAAAACAAATGGAAGTTTATACTACTTTAACTCTGACTGAGCAACGGTTAATTAAGATTCTTGCCTTGGGTTGGACAGCATTCCCTCAAACCAAATTAGCTGAAATATTCAATAATTGTGAGTTTAAAGATAATGGAAAGAGGCTATACCCAGATGTGTTTAAACCCATACTAAAAAAATTAGTTGAAATGGGTTATTTAACCTTGAATCAACATAACCAATATGCTTGTCACCGAGGATTTGCCGAAATGCTTTGTCAGCAATTTTATACCAAGGATGCCGATTTTCTAATAATTGCTAAACATTTTAAAAGGTATTCAGGATCTTATTATTACTATGGCGAATCAGGAGGTAACCTGTTTAGGGATATGCGGATCGCTAGATACGAAGATGAGCCAAAACTATTTGAAGACAGTTATTATGCCTTAGCTAGACAATCATATTCAAAACATACACAAAAAACGCTTTGTGATTATTGGATGCCTCCATTATTTGATTTAGAAAAAGTAGAGCGATTGCCCTTGCGAATTCTGGCTTTTTTGTTAAAAGAAAAATTAATTTTACAATTATTCAATCTAACCGCACCTAATGAATATTTCAATTATACGGTAGAGAACCTATCTATCTTTGAAGAAGCCGATAAAAGTAAACTAGCTTCATTCTTAGGTACGCTATTTTTACTCAGGGGAGAATGGGAAAATATAGAAAAAATCACCCCTGTACTTAGCATCAATCCGACTAATCTAGGGGTAATAACTGCTATTCGGCAATTTATAGAGGGAGAAACAGAAGCTGCTTTAAATTCTTTTGAAGTTACGCTAAAATTGCTCAAAAAAAACACTAAGAATAACAAATTACATTTCTATAACCTAGAAGGTATTTTTCATTTATTGACTAGACTTAAAACACAAAAAGAAACTTTATACAAAAAAATAGATAGTCATATTAATTGGGTAATAAAAAATCCCAGTTCCTATGAAGCTGTTTTTCATTGGTTAAAAGGTGTTCGACTCTTTTTGAAAAATGAAAAAAAAGAAGGACTAAGTGTTATCAGAAACAAAATAAATAACGACCCCATCATTGCTTTTTTTAAACCATTTTGCCTTTTTTGGATTGATGACAGTAAGGTAGATAAAAAGGAACTCAAAAAAGCTTACGAAAAAACAAGTAAAAATGGCTATCAATGGATGGCCAATGAACTGCTTATGCTTTGGGATGCCATAGAACCAGATAATCCAGGCCGAGAAGCCTTATTAGAACGCTATCAAAAACAGCTAGGCACTACAGAACCACTTATCAATGTTATTCCTCGCATTGAAGAATGGGAAGTTGCCCTCAAAGCTTTGAAAGGTCTAGGTACTAATACAAAGGCTAATGATTCAAAAAATAGATTAGCTTGGTTAGTAGATTTTAATTATAAAAGAATACAGGCTAGGGGACAATCTTTGAGTAAAAGCGGTTGGACGAAAGGAAGAGCTATTGCATTTAAGCGACTTCGAAGAAAAGAGATTAGTTATTTAAGTCCCCAAGACGAACGCATTATCCAAGCAATCGGCTATGATGAAGGAAGTGAGCTTAGCATTTATGATTTTGCTGTCTGGAAACAAATGGTTGGACATCCACTCCTTTTTCTATGGAAATCGCCAGAGGTAGCAGTTCAGTTAATTGAAGAAAATCCCAGGCTGATTGCAAGAAAAGAAGTAACGGGATTTCGTTTATCTCTTTCACACTACATTTCAGAATCAGGATTTAGACTTATCAAAGAGACTCCAACCCGTTATATCTTACTGGAAGTGACTGATAAAATTGTCCAAATAGCTAAAGCATTTAATGGCAAAACATTGACCATACCCAAAAGAGGTACAGAATCTCTAAAAGAAACTATTTCTGGTTTAGCCAATATTATTCAAGTAGAATCTGCTTTTGAGGAAGATAATTTACCTGCTGTAGAAGCAGATAGTAGGGCTTGTGTACATCTGCTACCTGTTGGGGATGGTTTTCATGTCGAAGTATATGCTAAACCATTTAAGGAAATACCCCCTTATGTCAAAATTGGTCAAGGAGAACCAACTTTAATTGCATTGTTAAATGGCGTCAGGACTACCACTAATAGAGATTTAAAACAGGAAAAAACCAATCTCAAAAACCTCAGAGAAGCAGTACCTATTCTTCAAAAAGTTCGCCCTAAAAGTGGAGTTTGGGAATTAGAGGATTCGGAACAATGTCTAGAATTATTAGTACAATTAGCCCCATTAATCGAAAATAAAAAGATTATTTTAGAGTGGCCAAAAGGAGAGAAATTCCGCATTACTCAGATTGCAGGAATAGACCAATTCCGTATGGAAATCAACGAAAAAAACAACTGGTTTGAACTAAAAGGGCAACTACCTATTGATGAAGGCAAAGTCTTGACAATGCAGGAACTACTAGCTATGAGTGAAACAGAAGGGCAATTTATAGAACTAAGCCAAGGCAAGTTTTTAGCCTTAACCAAAGAGTTCCGTCGTCGCTTAGAACAAATCAATGGTTTGCTGTCCACCCAAAAAAATGGAACACTTCAACTACACCCACTAGCTGCACCGGCAATACAGGATTTTACTGATGCACTCCAACATTTAAAAATAGACACAAAATTCAAAGAAAATCAAGAACGGTTAAAAACCGCTTTTTCTAAAAAATTCCGAGTTTCTAAAAAATTTCAAGCAACGCTGCGCCCGTATCAAGGGGAAGGTTTCCAATGGCTGCACCGTTGCGCTACTTGGGGCGTAGGTGCCTGTCTGGCAGATGATATGGGATTAGGAAAAACGATTCAAGCATTAGCTTTATTAACCGATAGAGCAAAATTAGGCCCTGCATTGGTAGTAGCACCAGCTAGTGTTTGTAGGAATTGGATAGCAGAAACAAAAAAGTTTGCGCCTACTTTAAATCCCATTTTATTTGGCGAAGGAGACCGCCAAGCAGTTATTAAGAAAGCAAAAAAAGGGGATGTTATAATTGTGACTTACGATTTAATGACCAGAGAAGGAGCTTCTTTTATTGAAAAAACATTTGCCACCATTATTTTGGACGAAGCGCAAGCGATTAAAAACCGTGCAACTAAACGTTCAGAAATTGCGATGTCTTTACAAGGTGATTTCAAAATAGCAATGACGGGAACACCTGTTGAAAATCATTTGGGAGAATTATGGAATCTGTTTCAGTTTATCAACCCCGGCTTATTAGGCTCCTTAGATAGTTTTAACAAACGCTTTGCTCTACCCATTGAAAAGAATAAAGACCAAAATCGAAGAAAACAATTGCGCAAGTTGCTCCAACCCTTCATTTTACGCCGAAAGAAAAACGAGGTGTTAAAAGATTTACCAGAAAAAACAGAAATTACCCTTACGGCTACTTTATCTACAGAAGAAAGAGCCTTCTATGAAGCACTTCGTCGAAATGCCCTTGCCAAAGTAGAAAGCGATGATAGTCATGGAGGACAAAAACACTTTCGTATTTTGGCAGAAATTATGAAGTTAAGAAGAGCTGCCTGTCACCCTAAACTAGCAGATAAAACTGCCAATTTCATTGAAAGTGCCAAACTGCAACTATTTAGTAGTATTGTAGAAGAATTATTAGCAAATGGACATAAAGCCCTTGTCTTTAGTCAATTTGTAGGGCATCTAACTATTCTAGAAGCTTATTTAAAAAAGCAAAAGATTTCCTATCAATATCTGGACGGGTCAACTCCTCTCGCTAAGCGACAACAACGAATCGATGCTTTTCAGGCGGGCGAGGGAGAAATTTTTCTAATTAGTTTGAAAGCTGGTGGCACTGGATTAAATCTTACCGCTGCTGACTATGTCATCCACATGGATCCATGGTGGAATCCTGCAGTAGAAGACCAGGCAACCGACCGCGCGCATCGTATCGGGCAAGAGCGACCAGTCACCGTCTATCGGCTAGTAGCGGAAGGAACGATTGAAGAAAAAATCCTTCAATTGCATGAGAAAAAAAGAGATTTAGCCGATTCTTTATTAGCAGGTACAGATATAAGTGCCAAATTAACTGCCGCTGATTTATTGAATTTGATAGCGGAAACGGTTTAGTTTTATTAGCACTTGGATGGTTTAATACTAAATAAACCCCAATAGATTTATGCCACTATCTTTGAAAAAACTGCTTTTGTTACTTAAATTTGAATAATGGGAGGTAATCAATATATCAAACAGGAATTAATCAGTCACTTTCAACCCTTTATCTCTAAAAAGTTAAAAAAATTAGCTACGCTGATTCAACAACATTTTGAAATTGATTACTGTATTAGTAGCACGGAGTGGTTAGGAGAATTTAGCTTAAACCAAGCCTTCCAGCATATAATTCTACTAGAAGCAGAAAAAGAGTTTTTAATAGACATTTTTGATTTAATAAGAGATAGCTTTGAAAGGGAAGTTTATCTTAATCCTGATAAAAAAATCTTTTCTTTATATGTATCGAGTGCAAATTCACCGATAGTACTAAAGTCTTTAACTAGTCGAGCCCCTATTAGAAAGTTATCAAATATAAAAATCTCTAG
>JAFMDF010000553.1 GCA_017857395.1 Bacteroidota bacterium
ACGATGATTTCTTATTGGAAATCTTTCTAACATAGTATTCGTGCGATTGCCATTGAGATATCATAGATTGGTTTCGTAATTACATCTTAAAATCGATTTTGCACTTGTCTTTGATAGTTTTTTAGTCCAAATTAGCATTGGAATTGGAGGGAGGTTGATTTTCAATGGAAAAAAAAGCGGTACAAAATTAATAAAGGAGAATGGATTGTGAATTAATTATTTTTATTGAATTTCAACAACCTGCACCTCCATACCATTCCGACCAACCAAAACATAATTTTTACCCCCAATTTCGATAGTCACTAAATCCCTAACCTGTCCTTCTAACCAAAGGCCACAGTCTCTATTTTCTACCACTTCAAAAGTACCATCTCCCTGCCCTTTTAAAAAAGTGCCATAACTAGCATCCATTTTTCCGATAGCAGGTTGCACATCATAAAAATTACCTCCTAGAAGTGCATCTAAATGCCCATCCTTATCAAAATCTTCAATAAGCATACTTTGTACTGGCGCCAATTGGGCGGCTAATGGCAATGGGATTAATTCAAATCCATTCGTTCCATTATTTTTCAACAATACCGATTCAACGGTTGTTACTTGCTGGCGCATCGCTCCTTTTAGTTGCTCATTTGGAAAGACCTCCCGAAAAGTGTGGTCAGCAAACGCTTTATACTGTCGATAGGCTTTTTTTAAATAAACTAATTGCCCCGTTAATTCATCCAATCCATTAAAAGTATATTCCTTTCCTTGTTGGTAATAAGTCAGAATAGCATCTCTACTTAAATTTTTATCAAAATCTTTGATATACATGCTAATTGGTTCTTTTTCAGTAGCTTTTAAATTGGAATTTACCCCCCAATTACCTACGACATAGTCGGCATCTCCGTCTTTATCAAAATCTCCTGCTGCAATGCTATTCCAAAAACCTTTACTAGAGTGATGAGTTATGAGTGAAGAGTTATAAGTGAGGCTGCCGTTTTGGTTTTCTAAGATTTTGAGGGGCATCCAGTCGCCTACTAGTATTAGATCTTGGTCCTTGTCTTTGTCATAATCCGTCCAAATCGCATCCGTAATCATTCCTGCTTTTTTAAGTTCAGGCGCTGCTTTTTCGGTTATGTCTTGAAAATTTCCATGACCATCATTTTCTAATAAATAGCTGGCTGGTGGTAGTCCATAATTGACAGGAATTGACCGACTGCCCACAAACAAATCTAAATCGTTATCACGATCAAAATCGGCAGCAATGACCACCGCAGTTTGATTAAAAAAACTAGGTAATGCCGCTTCCTTTTTGGTATAATTACCCAATCCATCATTAAAATATAAACGGTCTTTTAGGTTTTCATTTTTATGATAAAATTCATTTCCTCCGCTACCAACGTACAAATCTAAATCTCCATCTTGGTCGGCATCAAAAAATAATGTGGCAATGTCTTCTCTGAGCTTATCTTCTTCAAATGCCACCTGCTCCTTTTTAGTAAAATTTCCATTGGTGGATTGTATAAATAAGCTACCAACTTGTTTACTTGCCCCGCCTACATAAAAATCTTCCAGTCCATCGCCATTAACATCCCCTACTGTAATTTTAGGCCCTTGTGTAGATAATAAATAAGGGATTAATCGTTCTCGATTTACGTCAGAAAAACGATTCTCTCGATGTTGGAAATTGATTCCTTTATTTCTTTTAACTGTCTTAAAAAGGGTTTTCCAAACTACTGTCGATTCAGATAATGCTGCATTTTTATAAGCTAAAGTTATTTGCTGGTTAGCCCGAATTAATTCCAACAATTGCTTTTTTTGGTCAGGCCACTCTATTGCTAAATAGTCTACCGTATCTACCATTCCTAAACCAAAATGCAAGCGATAATCTACGGAAGATTGCCAACCTCTAACTGGGTTCAATTCCTGATATTGTTGGTGGTTATAATTAAATAAAGTCACCTTAGCCCCAATCCCGAAGGGATTGTCTGCACTTCCTTCCAATTTGATGGTTAAATAATTCAAATCCGCCAATTGCCTGCTTTGATTCTCGTAAATAAAGGCATTTTCATTAATATTATTCACTACTAAATCCAAATCTCCATCATTGTCTAAATCTGCATAAGCTGCACCATTGGAAATAGAAGGACAGTCAATTCCTGCGGTTTTAGTCGCATTGCTAAACGTCCAATCACGATTGTTTTTAAAGAAATAATTGGCTACTTTTCCATCAGGCATTTGAGCGGCTAATTCCAAATCACTAGCATTGGCTTGAATTTCCTTATTGGCAATAAACTTTAAGTAATCCAAATCATTTGGGCGCCGAACAATGCCATTTGTGATATGCAAATCCTTCCAACCATCATTATCAAAATCGGCGAATAAAGGAGACCAAGACCAATCCGTAGCGGCCATTCCTGCTAATTGTCCTATTTCAGAAAAACGACCTTCTCGATTCAATTGCAACATATTTCTTGGCAATTGGTCGTGATACCCAAAAGTGCGCTTAAATTCATAAATATCATAAGGATCTATCCCTGCTGATTTTTTCAATAGCTCCTCTTGTGCTGGTTTCATATCCATCGTCACTATATCCAATAAACCATCATTATTAAAATCCGACAAATCATTACCCATGGAAAATTGGCTGGTATGACCAAATAATTTTTGAGCACTTTCCGTAAATGTACCATCACAATTATTCAAATACACAAAATCATCTTCGTGAAAATCATTGCCTATGTAAATATCAGGGCAGCCATTTTGGTCCAAATCTCCAATCCCAATTCCTAATCCATAACCTGCAATTCCATTATAAATACCTGCTTGTTCGGTTACTTCTGTGAATTTGGGTGCTATAGTGCTTCCAGAACTTAAAGTTCTGGAAGCACTTGCGTTTATCAACTCATTCCGAAATAATTTATCCCCTGCTTGTTCGTTTCTTTTTCGGGTCTTACTAGTATCTTGATAAGACTCCGTAGAATGCACCGAATGATTTAATAAATACATATCCAAATCTCCATCCATATCATAGTCAAAAAAGGCGGATTGGGTAGAAAAACCTTCATGGTCTAAGCCATATTCGGCAGCCATTTCTTTAAAAGTGCCGTCTTGTTGATTGATAAATAATTGGTTTTTGCCCTTAAAATGTTTGTAATTGCCCACATTACACACATAAATATCCAACCATCCATCCGCATTTATATCGACCATATTTGTTCCTGTAGTCCAATTACCTTGTCCTCCGACACTTGCTCTTTCCGTAATATCTTCAAATTGTAAATTTCCCTTATTCAGATAGAGTCGATTGGTTGACTGATTAGCGGTAAAGAAAATATCAGGTAAATTATCGTTATTTATATCCCCAATTGCCACTCCACCCCCATTATAAAAATAGAGGTATTGAATAATATTAAAGGAATCATTCTCAATCAACTGATTCTTAAAATCAATGCCCGTTTCTGAGGAAGGGAGCAATTTAAATAATGGTGGTTCTTTATCCTCTTGGCATCCAAAAACCAACAAAAATCCAGCTAAATAACACCAATAATTTAACCTTATATTAAAATAGAATTGCATAAGCATATAATATTCCTTAATTTAATAAATTGATTGTGATTGTAAAGGGTCGGACATAATTGTTGTATTGTTAAAATTGTTTTATTGTTATCGTAACGCATTGTCAAACAACAATTTAGCAATAAAACAAGGTTCAACTACATATTTTACGGAAAATATATATGTTAATAAAATTCTACCAT
>JAFMDF010000554.1 GCA_017857395.1 Bacteroidota bacterium
AACTTTAAAATGAATAAATTGATTTTATATCACTTTTTTGAGAGTGATACTATTGACCTTCTGTTTAGTTCTTAATTATTTGACCTGTTCATCCATAATCAATTATACGAATGAACAGGTCTATACCAAATAACAATGCTAAAGAACAACAACCTAATTCTACAATAACCAACACCCCAAAACAGCAGCAATTCTCCAAAGCAACTAAATTGTTTTTAGGAATTAATGAACATAGTTTTGGAAACCCTTTCTAAATTCAATACATTAGCTATTCTTTTACCTTTAGTAAAAAACGAGTTATCAAAGGCTATAAAAATAGGAATAAGTCCGAGGATAGATAAAATACAAAATTTGACAAGAGAAAACAACCTAAACAAAATCAATGACATCTGAAAATCATCGGTTAGCAGCTATACTTTTTGCGGACATTGAGGGCTATACGGCGCTAATGCAAGTGAATGAGCAAAAAGCCCTTGCTGCGCTCGAAAAATTTAAGACAACGTTAGAAAGTCAAGTACTGCAAAATAAAGGCGAAATCATTCAATTCTATGGAGATGGCTGTTTGGTCACTTTTGCAAGTTCTTATGATGCAGTAGCCTGTGCCAATCAATTGCAACTATTGTTTCAGACTGCTCCTGTAGTACCTGTGCGTGTCGGTATTCATGCTGGTGACGTCGTGTTTAAAGATGGGAATGTGTTTGGGGATTCCGTCAATATTGCTTCTAGAGTGGAGTCAATGGGCGTGCCAGGTTCGGTATTGGTATCCAGTAATGTACGAAATCAGATTAAGAATAAGCCAGTATTTGAACTAGTCAATTTAGGAAAGTTTGAATTTAAGAATATACAAGAAGGCATGACCGTCTTTGCCTTGGCGAACGAAGGATTAGTTGTTCCCCAAAAAGAAGCGTTAAAAGGGAAATTCAAAATACCATCTTCCACTTCAACTACTGATAAGCCGAATACCCAAAACAGATTAGTTACAGGCTTAATAATGTTAGCAACAATAGTCGGGGTGTTTTTTTTAGGTCGGTCTTTTTTGAATCAAGGCGTAGATGGACAAAACGAATTGATAGAAATAAAAGATGAAGAAGGGAAGAAGGTACGAGCTTTAGTGCCAGCCCTTAGCTCTGTAAAGTCTGTCGCCTGTTTTCAATTTGAAAATCTTACAGGGGATGCAACTCAAGATTGGTTAGGGGTGGCTTTTTCACATTTGCTTGGACTTGACCTTGATCAAAGACCTGAATTTTACACCTATTCAGCCTATGGCTTAAATAGGTATTATGATAGACAAGGATTGGCATCTTTTAAGATTCCAAGTATGAGTATGCAGCGGGAGGTAGCGCAAAGGTCAAGAAATGATTATTTCACTAGAATAGCTTATACCTTCGAAGAGAACCAGTTTGTTTTTGAAGGGCATTTATATAGTTCAAAGGATGGTAAATCTATAGTAGCGATAAAAACGAGCAATGCAGACCTTTATGCCGCCATTGATGCCATTAAACAACAAATTTCTGAACATATTCCTGGTGCCGCTCAAGAATTAGAAAGTCAAGTCAGCCTACCTGCTTCTAATTTAATAACCAGTAATATGGAAGCGCTAAAATATTTAACGCAATCGAGAATTGCTTTTTATCAAAATCCATCTGGACTGGAAGTAGTGATACAATTAGCTAAAAAAGCGGTGGAATTAGACCCTACTTGTGCGGTTTGTCATTTTTATGTTGGAGACCCTTTATATGGCCTAGGCCGTACAGAAGAAGCGATTTCCTATATGAGAAATGCCGTAAAATATGGTAAGTCTTTACCAGAAAGGATGCAATTTGGCCCCAAAGGAGTACTTTATTCTATTACTAATAAAATGGATGCTTATTTGAAATTGCAAGAAGTTCGTCGAAAGATGTTTCCTTATGAATTTAGTCCTTATCAACAATTGCTCCCATTATATAAGGCTAATTATGGTGTAGATAGTGCTAAGGCATTGATACAAGAGGCGATTGATAATGGAAATCTAGAAAGAGGGCTGGTAGAATTATATGGATTGCAATTAGAAAATGAAGAATATAAGGCAGCAGAAAAAACATTGAACCAATTGAGTAGTGCCTTTCCAGATAGAGATCAAGACAAGCTCAAATATGCGACTATTTATGAAAAGCAAGGCAGAATAAAAGAAGCAAAAGAAATTTTATTGGAACAAGAAACACTCGACCCTTTCAATACGAGCATCCAAACAAATTTAGCACTTTTGGATTTTAAAGATTTGGCTATTTCAAAAGCATTGAATAGGTTAAATCAAAGCATATCACAAGCTAGCACGCTTACAGATAGTCTCAATCTTTTTTGGACAAAAGCATTTTTGTTAAGAATGTCTGGTCAGGTAGCAAAATCTTTTAAAGGGGTTGAATTATATGAGAAATATTCAGCCAAGCGGACTCCTCTTAATCGATTGATAGCAACCACCTTCCATACGAAAGCTGATATGTATCAATCTATTGGACAAGCTAATAAAGTACCAGAACTACTTACTGAACTTGCCAAATATGCTCCAGAATCCAATGCTATTTACGATTGTGCAGTGAATACAAATGCGTTAGAAAGAGATTACGAAATGCTAATGAAGAAGGAAGAATACGCAGCATGTAGTACCGAATATCAAGTCTACGGCGATGGATACAGCGAATATTTTGACGTATTAAATTCCTATTTTACGGAAGATTATGTCAATTGTATTAAAATCCTAGAAGAAGATAAGGAGCGGGTCGAAAAATTATTTTCTACCAAATATTTTGTCGCAAAAGTATATGCCAAAGGGGGCAAGCTAGAAAAAGCAAAGGAAATATTACAAAAAGCAATCAATCAGAAGCCTTATGAGCCGCTTTATTATTATGAGATGGCAGTTCTATTAGAAAACGAAGACGAGCAAAAATCTAAAGAATATCTGGATATCGCCTTGCAATTTTGGGCAGATGCTGATGTGGATTATGTCCCATTCCAAAGAGCAAAAGACTTAGCAAAAGGACTTTCATTGTAAGTGACGGTCGGTACTAGTTTTGGGCGATGAGCGACGCTGATTTTTATAAATTGATATAATTCATATTATTAATTTATCTAAAATCCGTTGTTTTCATTCATCCGTTGGTAGAAAATAGACCAACGGATGAATGAAAACAACGGATTTGACGAGCTAGCCGAGATTTTAAATATTATTTTAATATCATTTTTTTAGCTGACGCTCTAATATAGATAGTCAGCTAAAAAAGTGATATTATAAAAAATATTGAACCAAAATCTAAATCCGTTGGGAAGCCTAATCCGTTGGGCATTAAAGAAATATACCCCAACGGATTTAATTTCCCAACGGATAATTATCAATTTTTAATCTGACGCTCTATACATTTATTTTACCCTACTATTCAGCATTTTATACCTAGACGCAATAACTACTTTTAATAACTTATATTATCATGAATCGAAGAAAATTCATCAAAAATACGGTGGCAGCAAGTGCCGCACTTTCCATCCCTTATTCCTGCCGAATGTCAAAAAGCCAACTTGCTGCTAATATAACAGATTGGAGCGCCTTGGATTTGTCGAATGCCATTCAGACAAAAACCGTAAGTTGTGTAGAAGTAATGGCGGCATATTTAAAACACATTCATCAATATAATCCTGTTTATAATGCAATTATTAGTATGGTTGCAGATGATGAATTAATGCTGCAA
>JAFMDF010000182.1 GCA_017857395.1 Bacteroidota bacterium
AGTTAGGAAGGTTAGCAAAATCAGGTATATTTCCACTTAATTGATTATTTCCTAGGTATAAATATTCCAAATTAGGCAGGTTGGTAAAATCTGGAATGATGCCTGATAAAGTGTCATGACTTAAATCTATTCTTATTATTGTTTGCAGGTTTAAATCGGGTAAAGTGCCTTTCAAGTGATTTCTACTTAGATTTAACTCAGTTACGCAACCTTCTACCGCAGCTTCTACTCCATACCAAGTATGCAAAGGTTTACTCAAATCCCATTTGTTTTTCCAATTAGGGCCATCTGTGGCATTGTATAGTTGAACTAAAGATAAGGAATCCGCTGCCCTAGTGCTACAAATTACTTTTAGTTGATATTTACAGGAAAATAAGATTAAACCTGGTAAATTAGGATTGCTAATAGTCGCATTGTATAAACCATCATCTGAATTATTGACATTTTCTAAAGTAAAACTGTTCGTCAATAAGGTATCGCCAATCTTAGAAAAACCCTTTTTCCATTGATATTTATTGGTACTGATCGCATCATCAATATTTAAATTAACCGTCCAATCTTCACCTTGCTCTAAATTAACAGCGATGGTATCTATACAAACAACCTGATTACTATAACTAAAACTACTAGCTGCTTTATCTCTATTAATCAATAAATCCTCGAAAGTAAAAGCATTCGAACTCAAGTCTAAATACTGTAATTCATCTAAGTGTGTAAATTCGCTACAGCTTGTAAAATTATTATTTGACAGGTATAATTCCGTTAATTTCGGTGTATTCAAATCAGGTATATTTCCCTGTAAATTATTTGACCCTAAACTTAGACTCGCTAATTGACTCATATTCAAGTCAGGTAAAATTCCAGTCAATTTATTATTCGATAAATAGACACTCGTTACACAACCAATATCTGTAGCGGTAACACCAGCCCAAGTATTTATCGGCTTCGACAAATCCCATTTAGTCTGCCAATTTGGGCCATTCGTTGCTAAATACAAGTCTATTAATGCCAAGGAATCCGTAGAACGAGTCGTACAGTTTCCTCTCAATTTATAGGTACAACTATTAAGAATTAAATCGGGAAGATTGGGATTAATAATTGTACAATAATACTCCCCAACATCACTTTCTTGAATGGCTGCAATACTAAAAGTATTGGTTGCCAATGTATCTCCAATATTAGAGAAATCTTTTCGCCATTGATACTTATTGGTGCTTACCGTATCATCAAAACCGAGGTTAACTGTCCAATCCGCTTCTATATCTACTATTACTTCTATAGATTCTGAGCAAATAGCCTGATTTCCGTACAAAAAAGAAGTAGTTGCTTTGCCCCTATTCGCCAATAAATCGTCAAAAGATAAAGCATTAGATCTTACATCTAAGGTATTTAATGCAGGTAATTGGGTCAATTCTGCGCAAACAGTTATTTCGTTATTATATAAATTTAGTGTTTCTAAAAATGGTAAATCAAGGTTAGGAACAGTTCCTTTTAGTTGATTGTTTGAAAGATTAAGCCCTGTTATACAAAGTGCAAAATCTTGAGTGACGCCATACCAAGTACTTATCGATTTGGTTAAATCCCACTTGTTTTTCCAATTTGGTCCATCGGTCGCATTGTATAAGGCAATCAAAGCTAAAGAATCTTGTTCAAAATGTTCGCATACGGGCGTACAATTAGTTAGAATTTCTGTTAAACTTCTACAACCTACGGCATTAGAGAAAATGGAAGTTGAACCTATTACACCACCTTCATCAATAATTGTGAAAACGCTACAACAAGTAGCTAATAAGTCACTGCTCCTAATCGTTAGGTTTCCACTAACAGTGTCTAAATTATCTAAACCATCCAAGGTAGTCAACATATCACAATTATTGATAGTCAAGTTACCCATAACTTTTGTAATGCTAGATAAACTGCTTAAATCGGTAACCCCATCTCCTGTAAAGGATAAATCCCCATCTATTGTCGTACAATTTAAATTTGCTAAAGCTGCTACTTTTGCTTGACTATCTATTTCAAAATCATGTGAACAATCTTTTTCTGTCACCTCTAAACAAAAAGAACCTGTTGCCCCATTATAGCCCGCTACTCTAATATAATAGGTTTCATTGAGTGTTAATATTTGATTGTCGAGAATAGAATTATTCCTTACCGTAATTCCTCCATCTCCATCACATCCAATTTCTGTTAAGGAACCACAAGTACCAGAAAAAAGAGCGATGTCTGTATCTGTCAGAGTTCCGCCCTCAAAGTCGGTTGAAATAGTTACCCAGCCAGAACTTGTAGGCACAAATGAAAACCAAATATCGTTTGGGTTGCTAGTTAAACAATTACCGCTAGATATTATTCCTTCATCAACTGCCCCTGTATTATCTCCATTGGTTGTGCTTCCTGTACAAAAACTTCCAGTTGTTAAAGGAATTGCTCCTGCACATTCATCATTCGGTAAGGGTTCTCTGACACTTAAACAAAAATTACCAAATTCGCCAGATTCGCCATTCACTTGAATATAGTAAGTATCTCCAGAGGTAACGACTAAATTATTTAATTGTACAAAATTCGCACTACCACAAGCAATTTGAGTAAAACTGCCACACGAGCCACTATAAACAGCCACTTCAAGTCCGATAGTATAGAAATTATTATCATCTATTTCACTTTCTACATTTACATGCACTTTTCCATCAGTAGATGCGACAAATTTATACCAAACATCATTAATAGCATAAAACCCATCAGAACTATCAAAACAACTTGGTTCAGCAACCGTCTCTTCATCTACTGCGGCGATATTACTTCGGTTGGTATTATTTCCAGTACAAGAACTACCTATTGTTAAAGCAATTGCGCCCGTACATTCGTCATTCGCTACAGGTTCTATTATTTTTATACAAAAATTACCTATTGTTTCATACTTTCCATTGACTTGGACATAATAAGTATTGCCAGGAGTTAGTGCAAGGGTATTTAATACTCCTGGGTCTTCGCTTTTACAGGCTATTTGAGTTAAACTACCACAAGTACCGCTATAAATGGCTATCTCATAAGTGGTAAAATCGTTTGTTTCGGGCAGTACATTAACGTGTACCTTACCACCTGCTGGTGCAACAAAATCAAACCATACATCATTAATTGGCGTAAATCCACCTGATGTTTCAAAACAATCTCCTGCATTTCCTTCATCATTAGCAGCAAAATTAGTCCCATTTGGGCTGGCTGCTGTGCAGTTATTACCAATAGTTAAGGTGGTTGAATTGCTACAAATATCGTTTGCTGGTGGTTCAATTATTTCTAAACAAAAATTACCCTCTTGCCCTTGTCCTGATATCCTTAAATAATAAGTATCCCCTGAAGTAACAGAAATGTTTTTAATAAACCCTTCATTACTATTGCAGCTACCTGAAATTTCGGACAGGCTCTCACAAGTTCCAGCATATAATACCATGTCTAATGAATATAAACTTCCACTAAAATCATTAGTAAATATGCTTACTTTTTCGCCTTGAGGCGCTACAAAAGAAAACCAAAAATCATTAGCAGGAGCAAAATCTGGATCATAATTAAAGCAACTTGGTACAGCAATTGTCCCTTCATCTTCTGCTCCCGAATTATCTACATTAGGAGTTGAACCATTACAAACTTTTCCTAAAGTAATAGGCGTTGCATTGGCACAAATATCGTTGGCAATTGCCGCCTGTAGGGATTGGAAAGTGATGGAAATTAAACAAAAAGTAATAAAAATAAGGTACGATAATTTTTTCATGTCTGTAAGCATTTTTAATATATTAATTTTTTCATAAAGCTAAAGACAAATTGCATCCAGTTTTTACACTTATCTTGTAATTGTTTACACTTATCTTGCATTTTTCACAATAGAAAACTGTTTAGTTGCTACCGATAATTACAATTGCTGTTTCCGATACCGCAAGGGCGAACAACCATACCAATCCGAAAAATATTTAGAAAAATAATTTTGCGTATTAAAGCCGACTCGAAAGGCAATTTCCTATTAAAATCCCTTTTGCTAATCGCCTGTCTTTTTTATTTTTGTTATTACTTCTTTCCATTTTTACACTTATCTTCCTTTTTTACAATTATCAACCATTTACTCCCTAAAAAGCTAGCTATTGACTAACTTAGAGCCAATGCAGACACATTATCAAACCCTTTAGGTTGTTTCCGAAATCACAAAGGAGTACAACCATAAACCTCAGAAAAGCATTTTGAAAAATACGCTTGGGTATTAAAATGCTTCGTTTACTAATAAATTACTGTATTCATAAAGAGGATAAAGGCCTAAGTATGTCATCAGCAATCTTGCAATTATATAAACTTGGACTGACAGATGAGGACATTTTCTATAAAGGCTTAATGTAACCTTTATAAATATAGTAACAACTGCGCTAAAAGTAGGAGAAAATGAATGGATTAGAGCTTTCATTGACCAAGAATCATATCGCTTATACGAGCCTCAAAATGAGCAGTTGTCATACTTAACAAAAGCTACAGTTCTATATTACGAAAAAAAATATCAAGATTGTTTGGAAATCCTTGCAAAAATGGATAGGTCTGATTTAACTACACTAGAATTAATTAAAAGGAGCTTTCAAATTCGCGTCATTTTTGAGTGTTATCAAACTGGACAGGTTCATCCAAAAATGCTTTTCGCGTCTATAGAAAAATATCTGCAACGAAAACAAAATTTTTCAGATAGCAAAAGAAAAGCTTATCAAAATTTCGGAAAATATGTATTACGATTAGCTAATTGGTACACAAATAAAGGAAATGAAAAACAATTAAATAAGCTAAGAAATGAATTAATTCAAGAAGAAGCATTCCCTAATAAATCAAGAGATTGGCGATTAAAACATATTTATTCTTTTAAATTTAAAAGAAGGCTATCGTATTTATACTATTTCCACCATCTTTCCCCACATAAATAGACTCTCTCCATCTAAAAATCTAACCTTAAGCGTCACCCGCTTCCCCTCTTGCTCCATGTTTTTAGGCAAATTAACGGGCAACCACTGCTCTCCATCCAATCCTTCAATCCCCCAGAATCCAGTTCCAATATTTTTGTAAACAACAATGCCTGTGATAGTCTTAGTTTTACTCATGATAATTGATTAATTCTTGATTAGGTTAAAACTGCTAATTGCCTACTGTAATACTACCTACTTCCCTTTCGCCTCATTCCATAAAGCATCCATCTCTTCCAAAGACATTTCCTCCATACTTTTAGGCGCATTCGCTTCAATATACTCAAAACGTTTTTTAAATTTTTGATTAATTCGTTCTAATGCTGTTTCTGGGTCAATATTTTGAAAACGAGCGTAATTAATCATTGAAAATAGAATGTCGCCAAATTCTTCTTCTCGCCTTGCTTGACTTTCTTCGTATAAAAGCGTCTCTTTAAATTCCGCTATCTCTTCTTCTACTTTGTCCCAAACTTGCTCGGCATTATCCCATTCAAAACCAACTTGGGCAGTCTTTTCTTGCATCCGATAAGCTTTGACCATCGCAGGTAAAGATTTAGGCACTCCCCCTAAGACAGATTTTTTACCTTCTTGCAATTTGAGTTGTTCCCAATTTTTTTTAACCGTTTCTTCATCGTCTGCCACTACATCTCCATAAATATGTGGATGCCGATTAATCAATTTCTCACAGACTTCATTCATTGCATCAGCAATATTAAACGCTTTCTTTTCTTCCGCTATTTTGGCATAAAAAACCATGTGCAACATCAAGTCTCCTAATTCCTCTTTGATGCCGTTGATGTCTTTATCTAAAATGGCATCTGCCAATTCGTAGGTCTCTTCGATAGTTAGATTTCTTAAACTTTCAAAAGTTTGTTTTCTATCCCACGGGCATTTTTCTCTTAACTCATCCATAATGGTTAGGAGGCGTTCAAAGGCGACTAATTTTTCTTTCATATTTTCTTTTTTGTAGCCGCCAAATTCATTTGGCTGGCTCTAATTCCTATCAGCTCAAAGAATCAGCCAAATAAATTTAGCGATTACGAACCAATCAAAAATAGCGTTTATTTAAACAAGTTCGTATCTTTGCAATCTAAATACAAATTTAAACGATTTAAGCGCTAAAGCGTTCTATTAACGAACATTTACTTTACTATTTCTAAAATAATCTTTATGGAATTCTTATATATTTTTGGTATTGTTTTTTTTGTTTTTGGTTTGTCTTTTATGATGATTAACATTCGTAAGATTGTTACAGGGCAAGAATTTAGAGGCACTTGTGCAACCAATAATCCAATGGTAAAAAATAATTTTGGGGATTGTACGGTATGTGGGAAGACAGCAGATGAGGTTTGTAAAATGCCAGAAGTTGGGAAAGCATAATCAGTAGGCTGTATTACAGTAGGCAGTTTACAGTTTTTACCAGAAGGCAACGACACGTTCTACTAGCCAAAAACTAGCAATAATGCCCATGCTATAGGGTAGAACCTTCCATGACCAACTGGGTTGCGGACCATTTATCTTTTTCAAAACCATCCATAATAAACCGACTATTCCGATAAAAATCAATTGCCCTAATTCCACACCAATATTAAAGGTCAATAATGCTAAAGGCACTTCTTTTTGTGGAAATCCTATCTCACTCAATGCGCCAGCAAAGCCAAAACCGTGTAATAAACCAAAAGTGAAAGCCACTATCCACGGATATTTGGCGGTTAAACTTTCCTTTCCTTCCTTTACAGAAATGTATTCTCTCGCTAAAAAAACAATACTCAAAGCGATGACTGCTTCGACAGGGGCTTGTGGTACTTTGATTAAATCAAAAGTCGCAACGCCTAAAGTAATACTATGTGCTAGGGTAAAAGCGGTAATAGTTTGAATTAAAGGTTTGATTCCTTTGACCAATAATAATAAACCTAAGACAAATAATAAATGGTCAATGCCAATCAAAATATGTTCAATACCTAGTAATATATAGAGTTGAATGACTTCCCATTTATTGGGTTCTTTAGGGATTGTCGCTTCCGCTTTATCTGGTTGTAATAATAAAGTATAGGAACTTTCATCTAGTAGATTGATTTGTACTAAGACATCAACTAAGGTTAAATCTAAACCCTTTATACTAATCTTTTGTCCGTTTAATTCCGTTGGGTAATTTCCTTTGTATCTTCGGATATAGGAATCAGGTAAGAACTCGTCGTCTATCTGTTCTAGGGTGAAGTTATCTGGTAAAATTGGGTCTATTTTAGGCGCTTTATTGCCTAATAAGGGGATTTTCCAGAGTACTTCATAAGTCGTTTCGTTGGTTTGTTTGATTTCTAAGTAGGCAGGGCGAATTTCGTGGGCGAAGGTTAGGAACGGTAATGTAAAGAAAAAGATAGATAGTGTAAAAATCCGATGTTTTAAGTCTCCAGACTTGAAACCATTATCTGGTCGTCTCCTGACGACCGACGCTTCTTGTTTACAGTCGTCTGAAGACGACGAGATAGGCATTCCAAGTCTGGAGACTTGGAATATCGGTAGAATGAAAATTCTAAGTACTTTTTGAACCAGCCAAAACTTGTTCCGTATTTCAATCGGAATAAATTTGGCGGTTACGTTAGCCATCAAACCATCAAACCATTTAACCATCATTCTTCCCCCCATTTTTCAAGGTCATATTCTACCTCGTATTTTTTTAATAAATTGGTATATAACTGCTCATTATACAATTGTTGCTGGCTAATTTTCCAATCGGAGATGACTTTATCCTTTACTTGAGTAAATGGCAAAACGGTTTTATCTTGAATAGCTGTAATATTGACCAAATGAATGCCATATCCAGAACGAATAGGTGCAGTCCAGCCAGTTGATGGATTAGCAAAAATAGCTTTCGCAAAATCTTGTCCGAATAACTGCCGCACATCATTATAATCTCGTTCAGCAAAGTAGTTTTGTAAATGGAAATTATCGCCTATTTTTTTAACATCAATCGCATTTTTTTTACTACTAATCAATTGCCTTAAAACAGCTTTCGCATCGACCAAAGGTGTTTTTCGTTTATCAGGACTAAAGTAAATTTGAGAAAAAGACAACTTCGTAGGTTCTTGATAAAAATCAGCATTTTTTTGATAAAAATCATTCAAGGCGGCTTCACTAGGCTGCTGACTATCTGCCAAATCTTTGACCAAAAATTCGTACTTCTGCTTCAAGCGTCGCCGAATAATTTCATCATTATGGTCGAGTTGCATTCGCAAAGCTTCCCGATAAAAAACCTCTGCTTTTATCTCTTCTTTTAATAGACTTTTTAAAGTCGCACTATCAGGTGGCGAATTCCAATTTTGTTGGTAGGCTTTGATTAATCGCTGTACATCACTTTCTTCTATCCGAATGACCTTATTTTCTAGTTGTGCTGCACTCGGATTGAGGAAACTATACAAGTAGAATAAACCTGCGCCCATTAGTAAAAAATGAACAAGTGGTTCTCTCAATATTTTTTGCATTAACTTCTTTTTGAGAAGTCAGAGGATAGATATGCCAAATCTTAAAGATTTGGCATATCTGGGTTTCTGACATCTGACAATGAAATGGTCTGACAGTCCCGAAAAAAATCGGGATAATTTTCGGTCTCGCCTCTTACTTCGGTGTGTACCAAATAGGCGAACTCCAAGCCCGTTCTTGAATAGTCGCTGGTTATTTGGTTCCAACATTTGTTTCATCACGCCCATATATTCCGCATGGTCTGTCACCGCCATAAAATCCAAAAGTCTGCCTAATTGAATTTTTTTACCCGAAATATGATCTATCTTTTTGCCCATTCCAAAATCGTAGGCATCTTCTGGCGTGGTTCGCACATTATATATAAAGGCATCGAAAGACCAACTGGTATGCACGTGTAAGTCGCCAAAGTAGGCGTTGTTGGTTTCGCTGTAGGTAGCGGTTCGTTCGGTAGCAGATTTGGTTATCTCTTTAGGGATAGTTGGTTCTGTGGTGGTACTTTTTTCTCCGCTACAGGCGATGAACAAGAAGCAAATTAAGTAAGAAAATAGTTTAAATGTTAGTTTTTGCATCGTTTTGTGTTGAATCGAGAATGAAGACGAAGGTAGGGAATAATTTTTTTAAATTATTAACTCAATAAAAATTGCACATCATCTTTAGAAAAAGACATCCCACTTTTACCTTCAATAATATCTTCCGCCAATTTAGATTTGCGTTCTTGCAGCTTCAAAATTTTCTCTTCAATACTGTCTTTGGTAATAAATTTAATAGCAAAAACCCGCTTAGTTTGCCCGATTCGATGCGCTCTAGCAATCGCCTGTCTTTCAATAGAAGGATTCCACCAAGGGTCGAGGATAAAGACATAATCGGCTGCCGTTAAATTTAGGCCTGTGCCACCTGCTTTGATAGAAATTAAGAAGGATTGAATGGCTGCATTATTTTCAAATTGGTCAATTTGCTGTTTTCGTGCTTTCTGCGATAATTCCCCTGTCAAGCGAGAAAAACCTTGTTTGTTTTTTTCAAAATGATGTTTGAATAAATCTAAGTGTTTGACAAAGGAAGAAAATAATAAAGTCTTGTGTCCACCTTTCTGAATGATTGCCAAATGTTCGAGGACATCTTGAAATTTTCCTGATTCATTTTGATATCCTTTTTCTGTTAAAACGGGATGATTGGCTAATTGTCGGAGTTTGGTTAAGGAGCTTAAGACCTTAAATTGATATTTGCCGTCTTCTCCATCAAAGTTATCTAAGAGGAAATTTCGAGCCGCAGATTTTTCTTTTTCATAGCGTTTTTTCTGCTCAGGTGTCATCGTGCTATAAAACACTTTGGTCGTTAATTCAGGTAAATCTTTGGCGACTGCTTCTTTGGTTCGACGCAATAGATAAGGCTTAATCATTTTTTGCAATAACTTCTTTTTATCCTCATCTTGTAGCTTCTCAATGGGTTTAATAAATTCTTCTTTGAAAAAGCGAAAACCGCCTAATAAGTCAGGATTGATAAACTCCATTTGCGACCAAAGGTCAGACAAAGAATTTTCAATTGGCGTACCACTCAAAGAAACTTTATGTTGACCTTGTAATTGGTTGGTCGCCTTAAAAATTTTAGAATCTTTATTTTTTATTTGCTGACTTTCGTCTAAAACAATGTACTCAAATTCAATCGTTTTCAATAAATCGATGTCCCGCAAAGCTGTTTGGTAAGTCGTTAAAATGACATCAAAACTGCGCACCAATTTTTCGGATTTATGCCGCTTTGGCCCAATGTGTTTATAGACCATCAAACTAGGCGCAAATTTCTTAATTTCTCTTTCCCAGTTGAAAACTAAGGAGGCGGGTAGGAGAATAATGGAAGTTAGCGGTTGATAAATGTCGTTGGGGTAAGTGGCGGCTTGAAAGAGGTCGAGCTGTAGTTCGGTATCGTTTCGCCTTGTTGCCTTGTTGCCTTGTTGCCCTGTTACCTTATTGCCCTGTTGCCTTGTTACCTTTTGTTCTTTAGCGTATAATAAAACGGCGATGGTTTGCAGCGTTTTCCCTAGTCCCATATCATCCGCCAAACAAGCACCTAAGTCATTTTGATAATGCCCGACCATCCATTTTACGCCATCCAATTGATAAGGACGTAAGGTTGCTTTTAGGTTTTTGGATGGTTCATAATCAATGGCAGTATAATCGCTTTCGAGGTCAGTTCCTACATCAATACCTAATTCTTCTAATAAAGTATATTGGCTTTTCGCCAATTTTAGTTTATCATTTTTCAAATTGGCAAATCGCAATAAACCTTTAAATCGAGTGAACCATTCGGCTGGAATCAGGAAATATTTCCCATTGGGTAAAGGATAAAATTTATTACCTTTTTTAATGTATAGTGCTATCTTTTTAAAGGCAATTTTAAAATCGCCCACTTCTACGACGCCACGAATATCAAACCAATCGTTGACTTGTTCGGTATTATCAAAACTGATTTTTGGAACGGCTAAGACTAAAATTTTGCCTTCTAAAGTTGGCGTAATTACTTTAAAACCAGTCTTTTCTAAACGACCTTCATTTTCTGCTAACCAGTTAAATAAAGACGGCACTTTTGCTACATCATTCTGACTAAAATAACTCCCTTCTTTATTGACCAAATCAAAGGCCTTTAGCTTTTCTATCCATATTTTCTCTCTCTCCTTATCTCGATTGACTCTAGTAATAATAACTTCGTCTTTGTCAAATTTTAAGCCTGACCGCCGTTTACTTCTATCGTTCCAACCAAAAGTCACCCCCGGATAAACAAAATCTACTTTTAAACCATACCTCTTTGTAAAAATATCATCGAGCAATTCTAATTGGCAGTACTGTAATTGATTATCATCAATCACCTTAAAGCCCACCGTTGTCATTTCTACTTCGGAGGCAATTTTTACAATGAAATTTTCAAAATAAGTTTTAATAAAATCAGCCCGAATAACGACTATTTCCTTTGTCTGAAAGGGTCTTAACATTAAGCCCTTGATGTGCGGGACTTTATAAAGCTCATAATCGACAAACACCCAAGCAGGCATATTGGTAATGGGAATCACTTGTTTGTCTTGGACTTGCCACTGTCCATCTTTGTTAGATAATTGTAAATTATATAACACCTTTTGGTCTGTTTTGACAAAAGATAAATGTGGTTTTAATTCATCTTCGGCGATATGTACCTGCATATCTTTTATCAAGACTTTTTTCTCAATATCCCAAGTTAAGACCAAGTCATTATCGACAATCAGACTTAATAAACTATCTAATTCTCGATAAATATAATGCTCAATAGATTTCTTGACCGCTCGGTCTTCCTGCATTAACTCCAATAGCGGTTTGCGTTTTCTTTTTTTAGGATTGAATTTTATTTCTAGATTTGGCAAAGTCAATCGCTCAATAATCGCCAATGCTCGTTGAATGGTCGGGGTCAATTCAATTCGGTAATCTTTAAAACTATGGGCACTAACTTTCTTTTGGATATATTTGAGTACGTCGTTTTTATCCATGCTTGCCACAAAAGCAGTTGGTAAATACAGTCCTTTGGTATATTCTTTTAGGTTGTAGATGATGGTGTAGTTGCTGTATTGTGGATGGGTCATTCTTGATTGTGTCTTTCCAAATAGTAATAAATTGGGAATATACGGGGAATCGGAGTAAGATTAAAGGGATGGCCTCAACTCTACTTCTATCCTAACAGGCTGATGATCCGAAAAATCAAACCCTAAATCATAACCCTGCACCTTCTTGACCTTCAAATTAGGAGAAACTAAGAAGAAATCAATCAGCGTAACAAAAGATTCGCCTGTAACATAAGGAGCCGAAGTTTTTCGGTTCGTTGGTATTTGCGGGTCATACACCCATTGCCAATCGGCTGGTAAATAATCTTTGGCAATATTAGTTTGAGCATAACCTTCTGAATCACCAGGCATAAAAGCATCAAACTTGAAATCAGGTGGGCATTGATTCCAATCCCCTCCAACGATGATATAATTGCCTTTTTTGTATTCTTTTTGCACCTTCTTTTGCAAATATTTCATCTGTTGCTTTTTCAAAAAACCACCTGAATCATAAGCTGAATTATGTAGATTAAAAACCACAAATTCTTTTCCATTTTTTACGGCATAGCGATGGACTGCCAAACAACGGTCTAATTGAAAAATACGAGTCGGCCACTCAAATTTACCGGGTAATTGAAAACGAGTGGACTCTTTTGGTTGAAAACGACTTAAGGTCCCTAAACCAGAATTTACTTTTCCATATACTTGCCAAGGTTCAAAAATGGGAATCGGTACTCTATCTACTACATAGTTTTGCGCAAAGAAACTAGCATAATTTGGTCGTTGTTTTTCGTAACCTGCCAACTGATTATTGAAATAACTTCGTTTCGATTCGACATCGACTTCTTGTAGTAAATAAAAATCGGCAGGCGTTTTGGCAATAAAATCATTCGCGCCTTGAATGTTTTTATTGACCCATTCCTCCTTACTTCTGACCATTTTATCTCCTGCACTAAAAAAGCCGCCATCGTCATAAAAAAAGTCCGATTCTTTCCCTAGACCGCCATACCCCATATTCCAAATTAGGAAAGATAAGGTGCTGTCTTCAATTAGTTTTAAGGGGGCTTCTTTGCGCGCCTCCAAAGCAATTGTTTCTACTGGCTGGTAGTCGTAATATGTGCCTGCACCTGCTATCCATAAGAGGTAAACGAAGAAGAGAAGAGCTAAGGAAAAGGTTAATTTGGTGATGGTTAGGAGTAGTTTTTTCATTACTTATCTGGTCGATATTTCTAGTCTCAGACTAGAAATCATTATCTGGTCGTCCTGACGACCTTATATAAATACACTTTTAAAACGTTAAACGGTCGTCAGGAGGACGACTAGATAGCCGTATCAAGTCTGGAGACTTGAACCATCGAAAATTCTAGTTAAAACCCTAGCATATCCGACATCCCAAAAACACCTTTCTTCCCAATAATCCATTGAGCTGCTTGAATAGCCCCACCTGCAAATCCTGCTCTAGAATGTGCCGTATGACTGATTTCAATATCATCAATGGCAGATTTATAATTAATGGTATGCGTGCCAGGCACTTTGTCAATTCTTTTAGAAATAATCGGCACTTTACTTTTAACTTGAGAAGCTTTATTAACCCAAGCTTTTTTGCTGCTAATGTTTTCAATAATCCCTTCTGCCAAAGTAATCGACGTACCACTTGGCGCATCCAATTTTTGGGTATGGTGAATTTCTTCGGTTTCCAAATCGTATTGAGGTTGTTCATTCATCATTTTGGCTAAAAATTTATTTAAAGCAAAAAAGATATTGACGCCTACACTATAATTAGAGGCATAGAAAAAAGCACTTCCTTTTTCAAGACAAAGCGCATCAATTTCCGCTTTTTGTTCTAACCAACCAGTCGTTCCGCAAACCACGGGTACGCCTGCTTCGATACATTTTTTAATGTTCTCTGCTGCGCCCTCTGGTCGAGTAAATTCTATTGCTACATCGGCTTTTTTAATATTTTCCACCGTAAATTCATGGAAATTATCTACATCAAATTTTAGGACTACTTCATGTCCTTGTTCGGTTGCCATTTTTTCAATGGTTTTACCCATTTTACCGTAGCCTATTAATGCTATCTTCACTTTTGTATAATTTTAGAATCGTCTTAAAAATCGCAAAATTAATGACTTTTTGAGGACTTAGGCCGGAAGTGGGCAGAAAGATTAGGATTAACCTAAAAAGAGGCATTTTCTCTTTAATAATTTAGTATAATTGCTCTTTGGAAATTATAGACGAAAAAATCATGATTAAAAAAGAAAGGGATTGTAGGATTGTCTAATGGAAGCAAAAAGGGTTATTTTGTCTAATTTCTGATATTCACTCCGAAGTCACACTAAACAAATAGTCCGCCTCTCTATAAAAATCAACCAGACAATTTTCAGAAAAATCACAAAGCGGCTCACCTTCACAGTTTATCGCCATCGAGGCTTTATCACAAAAACAACATTCACAAAGCGTATAAATTTCCGATTGGTAACGATACACTTCTAGATAAATACAAGTATTTGATTTAGCTGCTTCAGATAGGATTTTGGTATCTGCTAAAATGGTGCAGTCTTTAAAAATGGCGTTTACTTCTTGGTTTTGGGAACAGGAAGTGCCTACTATTAATAAAATACCAAGTAGAAAAGATAATAATTTCATGATGTCTTTTTATTAGATAAGACTGCTAGCAAGCAACAAAAGGTTGGGGCATAAAAAAACCTTCTGTACAAATAGCACAGAAGGTTTATACGTTAAATCGGTTTGGAAATTCTTATTAAATACATTGAACTAAAAGGGGTGGTGTTCAATGATTGATTTATATTTTATATGGTCGCTAAAACGTTATTGGTTGGTCAGATAATTAATATTACTTCGTCTGTTCAAGGGACATAAATAGCCGTAATATTTTGACTACCAATACTTTTACTGTAGCAAACTTACTTCTCTTTCCTCTACCATCTTACGAATATTAATCAAGGCATATCGCATTCTACCTAAAGCAGTATTGATGCTCACTCTCGTTAATTTCGCAATTTCTTTGAAGCTCATATCCGCATAGTGTCGTAAAATCACTACTTCTCTTTGTTCTGCTGGCAATTGATCTACTAAGCTACGAATCTTATCATGCGTTTGGCTTCTAATAATCATTTGCTCAGCGTTAGGCTCAGGGTTTTGTAAGACATCGAAAATGTCAAACGTTTCTGTTGGAGAAACTTTTGGTCGTCTTTTAGAGCGACGGAAATAATCTACACACATGTTATAAGAAATACGTAATGCCCATTGGACAAATTTCCCTTCATGGTTGTATTTCCCTTTGCGCAAAGTATCAATAATCTTAATGAAAACTTCTTGGAAGATGTCTTCTGCTAAAGATGTTTCTTTGACAAAAAGATATATAGAGGTATAAATTTTTTCTTTGTGACGAGTTAAAAGAGTCTCGAAGGCTCGCTCATTCCCTTTAAGGTACTCAGCGATTAACTGTTGGTCGTTCAACGGCGTAACTTTCATACTTATCGTATTTTAATGAAAATAATATTAAAATCTGTTTAAGTGTAAAGTTTTATATCCTATAGAACGAATTTTAGTGAAGTGAAAAAATGAAGATTCATTCAATAGTAGAACAAATATGTTGCCAAGATAATAATAAATTAGAATTGAATCTCGTTTTATTAGGTTCTTAACAAAAAATTAACCGATTGTGGTTAAAAAAAATAATTAGTGAATATACTAATCCCGATTCTTCAATCGTTGCGACAAATATATTGATAATTTTAGCACTAAAGCAAGCATTCTTTTGAACTATTTTAAAAACACCTTCCAATCGACCCTATTATTTTAGGGTTTCTTCCTTAGCTAACTTCCTCTTTTATAGGACACTTATCTTGAGTTACGCCCCTATTATTTTCAAGTATACTTTTTTAAATATTTTTTTCTGTCTATTGTCTATTCCCTTAATTCCTCTGTAATTTGAGCGCCTAATCATCAAAATAATTTATGTTTTCTATTTTTAATCAACCAACTCCACTTTATACAAATGTCAAAAAAAACCTAATTCATTATTTTTGGATAGGCTCTTTTATTACTCCATTTCTAATTATTTTTCAGCCATTCGGTACCGCAAATATTAAAATGGATGATAAAAATCTATTTCTGAGTGGCTATGGTATCTTAAGTTTTCTACTCTTTTCCTTGGTCTTTATTGGTTTACCTTGACTATTCCCTACGCCTATTGTATCACAGTATAACGATTTACCCAATAATAACTTAAACCAATGCTGAGTTCCTTCGTAAAGAGAGCATCTCTAATTATAAAATAAGTGAAAATGCAAAATACACCCTCTTCTGATACTTATGTAGCGATTATGGCAGGCGGCATTGGTAGCCGATTTTGGCCCGCTAGTCGAGTCGAACGCCCCAAACAATTTTTAGATATTATGGGGACTGGAAAATCTCTAATTCGCCAAACTTTTGAGCGTTTTTTAAGATTGTGCCCAGCATCGAATATTTTTATTGTGACAAATGGTACGTATAAAGATTTGGTCTTAGAACATTTACCTGAACTAACAGAAAATCAAGTACTTTGTGAGCCGTCTAGAAATAATACAGCGCCCTGTGTCGCTTATACTGCTTTCAAATTGCATAACTTAAATCCGAACGCAAATTTCATAGTAGCGCCTTCTGACCATATCATTTTAAAAGAAGATGCTTTTGTCAATTATTTGGAACAAGCTTTGGCTTTTACCAATGCCAACGAAGCTTTAGTCACTTTGGGAATTCAACCAACTCGTCCAGATACGGGTTATGGGTACATCAATTTTTCGGACGATAACACGAGTGTACATAAAGTCATTGAGTTTAAAGAAAAGCCAGATGTAGCAACTGCTAAAAAATATGTAGCTAGTGGCGATTATCTGTGGAATGCGGGTATTTTTATCTGGAAAGCCGCTTATGTTTTAGAACAATTTAAGCAGCATACCCCTGAAATTTATAATATCCTAAAAGATGGCGAGCCTTTTTATAATACGGTAGACGAGCAAGATTTTATTGATAAAGCTTATCCGACAACGCCTAGTATTTCGGTAGATTATGCCATTATGGAAAAGTCCACCGATGTCTATACCATTCCTTCCGAATTCGGTTGGTCTGATTTAGGTACTTGGAACTCTTTGCATATAGAGTCACCTAAAGATGATCATGGAAACGCCGTTAATGGGAAGGTCGTTTTGGATGATGTTTCTAATTCTTTGATTCGCATGCCTAAGGGTAAATTGTTAGTCGCTAAAGGCTTGGATGATTTTATTATTGTGGATGAAGGAGATGTTTTATTGATTTATCCGAAGTCGAAGGAACAGGAAATTAAAGCGGTGACGAAGGCTTTGGATAAGGAGTTTTCCTAGTCCTAAAGTAGCTTAGACCTCTGGTCTGAGTAGGAAAGTGTACAGTACACATTATTTAATTACCGTTTTACTCAACCTACTCAGACCAGAGGTCTAAGCTACATCAATCCAAATATCGAATCACATATTCCAAAGTGTGGTGATGAAATTTCACCGAAAAGTCCGTTTCTTTTAAGGTAATACCCTGATTGACGGACTTTTTTAAATCTTTTGTAATAAAATCCAGATGAGGATGTGCTGCCATAAAATTATCAAAAGGTACATCTATGACAAATTCTACATGCTCAAACCCTTCCTTATAAAAACTACCTTTTTTGGGTGCAGGTAATTCAACTACTGCAATTGCTCTATTTTTATAAATAATCGGTTGGTCTAATTTTATGGAAGCAATAGCTCGACCACCAATTTGAGATTCTATTAATAATTCACCTAAATCAGACAATTCCTTTTTTAATTGTTGGTATCTTTCTTCCGTTTCCACTCGATAGCAAATATGGTCTAATTCGTAGTTCGCAACATTGATTCCTTTTGTGGAGAGGTATTGAAAAATATGGACTAAAAATGGAGTAACATCACCTAACAACTGGTGAATAGAAATAAGCATCTCAAGTATTTTTAATAAAAGATAGAAGAAACTTTTTTACAATCTGTTATAGAAATTGATTGTAAAACCAGCAACCAGCAACCAGCAACCAGCAACCAGCAACCAGCAACCAGCAACCAG
>JAFMDF010000555.1 GCA_017857395.1 Bacteroidota bacterium
TAACTGCTAACTGCTAACTGCTAACTGCTAACTGCTAACTGCTAACTGCTAACTGACTTACCGCATTTCCAATAACCGCTTCTTCTGCATAGAAAATTCTTCTTCCGTCAAAAAACCTTTATCCCGTAATTCACCTAAGCTGGCAATTTTTTCTAAAATATCACCATCCATCAAAGGAATAGAAGAGGGAACTGGTGTGCTCAATAAATCTTCTTTTGGAGCAGATATTTGTGCAATTTTTCTATAATTATTAGCCTCGAATTGGTCAAATTCATCCGTTGTTCTTAAATAAGCTAAGGCATCATGGTCTTGAATTTTATCAAAATCATCAAACCCAAATTCTACGGCTTTATCTAAATGGAAAAAAGCATTATCTGTTTCTTCCATAATAGAATAAGAACAAGCTAAATTAAAATGAATCGCTGGGTCATCATATCGTTCATCTAAGGCTTTCTTGAAATCTTGAATAGCGCCTTCATAATCGTAGTCCTTATATTTTTCTAAACCACTAATTTTAAAAGAATTAGTTCTAGTGCCCGCAAAGCGTTCTTTTCTTTTTCGATTAGCTTGCCGAAAATTTTGCCTTGCTGGTCTTTTTTTCTCCAATGCAGGATAAGCAGTTTTACCTTGATTAAACTTTCCATCGAATTCCTCTTTTGGCATCGCTAAAAAAAGAATACTATCAATAAAAGCAACAATAGCCGTAACTATAAATAACGGTGGACCATCCCAATAACGAACAGTGGTAATGTGAAGAAAGCCAAGCAGAAATATACCTAAATATATCATGCCTAGTTTCCGCTGTCCTAAATAAAATCGGTGGACACCAAAAACGCCTAAAAAAAATGCCAAAACAAAGGCTATCCCCTTTTTCTTCATACTATAATATGGTTGTGAAATTCGTTTGAATGAAATTTACCGTTTTATTTGGTTGTTTTTGGGATAAAGATTGTTTTATGACCTATAAAAGTACTAAATAAAATTCACTTTAGCTGGTTGACTATTGGCAATCAATTGTCAATTTCTGAATTCAGGCGGTTGGTATACTTGTATAATGACCCAAATAAAAGAAAATTACTTAATTTGGGGCAAAAAATTAGATAAAGACAATCCTTTTTAGGACAAAAAACGATTTATGAAAAAAATCCTTCTGTTAGAACCATTTTTTACGGGTAGTCACCAATCTTGGGCAGAAGGATGGCAACGCTTTAGTCAGCATGAAATAAAAATTTTATCCCTACCTGGTAGGCATTGGAAATGGCGGATGCATAGTGGGGCCGTTTCTTTAGCTAAACAGTTTCTAGCAATGGATTTTCAGCCAGATTTAATTGTTGCTACGGATATGCTAGATTTTGCCACTTTTTTAGGCTTGACAAGAATCAAATCGAATGGCATTCCAACCGCTATTTATTTCCATGAAAACCAAATTACTTACCCTTGGTCAACAACTGACCCAGATATACCGCTAAAACGAGACAATCAGTATGGTTTTAAAAATTACACAAGTGCTTTCGTTGCGGATAAAGTATTTTTTAATTCTGCCTATCACCAGCAATCCTTTTTAACTGCGTTACCTGATTTTCTAGCACAATTCCCCGATTATCAAGAAATAGAAAATATAGCGACGATTGCTAATAAAAGTAAAATTCTATATTTAGGCGTTGATTTACAGCGATTTAGTAAATTTAAGGTGGAGAAGAAAATGGAATCCCCTTTATTAGTATGGAATCATCGCTGGGAATACGATAAAAACCCTGAAGGCTTTTTTAAGGCCCTATTTCGTTTAAAATCAGAAGGCATTGCTTTCAACGTAGCGGTATTGGGTGAAAATTATAAGAAAGCACCAGCTATTTTTCAAGAAGCTAAAAAGGTATTGACCAATGAAATCGTGCAGTTTGGAAAAGCTAAGCGTTTTGAAGATTATGCCCAATGGCTTTGGCGAGCAGATATATTACCAGTAAGCAATCACCAAGATTTTTTCGGACAAAGCATAGTCGAAGCCATGTATTGTCATTGTTTCCCCATTTTACCAAATCGTTTAGCTTATCCTGAGCATATACCAGCTAATTTACATCCTTCTTTTTTTTACAAAAATGAAGCAGGTTTTTATCAATTATTAAAAAAAGCCATTTTAAATATTGACGAAATTCGGCAAGAAACGACCCAAAGTTTTGTTAAACATTACGATTGGCGTACTTTAGCCCCGATTTACGATAACTCTTTTATACAAGTACCTACTATCAAGTAATCGACACATTTTATGATGGACTCTTTTTCCGTTCTGCTGCGTTAAAAATTATTTCCGTAGCGATGCTATGCAAAGAATTTTTGCCTTACATAACGAAAAAATAACCTCATCAAAAATGGTGATTATTCAATACTAGATATTTAACGGCGAGTTGCGGGCATAATCCTTTCTTCACCGCTTATAAATTATCCATGAAAAGCATTAATTATTACAACCATAAAATAGCTTACGATTTAAAAGGAAGTGGAACGACCTTAGTTTTCCTCCATGGCTTTGGGGAGAATCGACAAATGTGGTCAAAATATACCGCCTATTTTTCGGATTATCAGATACTAACTATTGACTTGCCAAATACAGGCGATTCCGAGATAATGGAAGCAAGCGTTGCTAGAATGGCAAAAGTGGTCAATGCCGTTTTGGCTACTGAAAAAATTGAAAAGTGCATAATGATTGGTCATTCAATGGGTGGCTATGTGGCACTCGCTTTTGCAAAATTATACGAAGCCAAATTATTAGGGTATTGCTTGTTTCATTCTCAACCTAATGCGGATACCCCAGAAAAAAAGCAGGGTAGAAACAAAGCGATTGACTTTGTGAAAAAGCATGGAAGTGCACCTTATTTTAAAGGCTTAGTGCCTATGCTTTTTGCAAAAGCGTACCTAAAAGAAAATGAGGCAACTGTCCAGAAACTAATTGATTTTGCTAGTCAAATTCCTACGCAAGGCACGATTAATCAACTAAAAGCCATGCGAGATAGACCTGACAATCAAGAAGTTTTGAAAAATAGTAAAGTCCCAGTTTGTTTTATTGTCGGAGAAAATGATATTGCCGTTCCCGCTGAAAATAGTTTAAATCAAACATTTTTACCGAACACAGCAGACATCCATATTTTACCGAATGTTGGACACATGGGGATGTTTGAAGCACCGTTAAAGACGGTAGGGATTTTAAATAGATTCATTGAATTTGTCATAGGGCAATAAGCCCTGAAAAGGCGACATAGTATAACCTAGGGCGCAAGCCCTAGGGAATTAGAGAGGACTTACCTGCAAGCCCTGAAGGGGCGACATAACTTATTCGCTTTCTTATGTCGCCCCTTCAGGGCTAGGGCCGTATACTACTCTTAGCCCTAGGGCTTACGCCCTAGGTTAGTTTATATCGCCCTTTCAGGGCTAATTAAGTGTCAACTACTTTTATGTTGTAATCCAAATTTTCAGCTAAAAAAATAGAGAAAAAGCGTAAAAAAGTTGAATATTATTGACAACAAGGAAGCTAGAGGGCATACTTGGGCTAAAATAGTGAGTGCTCGATGCTCCTTCTATTTTAATCAAATACTTAAAATGTTCGTTGAACATTCTTGTATAACCGATTACCGTCGGCTGACTTGGGCCAATTATATGTAATACTTTAAGAATAAGAAAATCAATCAAACTCCAATAAGCAGTCATCCTCCTACTTA
>JAFMDF010000023.1 GCA_017857395.1 Bacteroidota bacterium
AAGCAATAGTTTTGCCTATTTTTTTTGAACGTCTTTCCGTCCAAAGTCTAAAATAGATAAAACATGGAATTCCTATTAATAAAGGATTTTCTCTCTCTACTTAATTGTTCCTTAAATTCTTTAAGGAATTCCTGTTTCTATTTTTTAGATTAAAAACTCCATTAATTATATATTAGCAATTCAATTAATCAATTGATTGCTAAATATTTATATAAAATTCGAATAAAAAATACTACTCTATTTTATTTTATTCAATGAAATATTTTAAGATAGATAGGTACTTATCTTTGTACTGTTATTAGTTTAAAACATTATCATTTTAGTTTTGAAATAAAACAAATAGCGCCAAAAAATTTGGTTTTATAAGCAATAGATAAAACATGGAATCCCTATTAAGAAAGGGTTTTCTCTCTCTACTTAATTTCCTTTAAATCCTTTAAGGGATTCCTGTTTTCTATAAAATTGCCATCACTTCTTCTTCTTTCTTACCTTTCATTTCCTATCTTAGCGGTTTTATTCTTTATCAATACAAATAGGCTGAAATAACGATATATAAGCATTTGCTTTTTTCGGTAAATGGTTGATTGATTTTTGAATCATCAATTATTCACTAACACCTTTTACTAAATTTGTATTGGTTTTTAAATACCTATAATGATTAGCCGTTTTTTTGAATTACCTCAACACCAAACCACTATCCGCCAAGAAGTCATTGGTGGTTTAACCACTTTTTTAACGATGGCTTATATTATCATCGTTAATCCAAGTGTACTCTCCGAAACAGGAATGGATCAATCCGCCTTAGTTGTTATTACTTGTCTGGTTGCTGGATTATCTACGATTTTAATGGGCTTAGTCCCAAAAGTTCCCATTGCTATGGCTCCAGGGATGGGCTTAAATGCCTTTTTTGCGTACTCTATTGTTTTAGGAGATGGTATTTCTTGGCAAATAGCGCTGGGTATGGTTTTTTGGGCAGGTGTTCTGTTTTTAATCATGTCTGTTTTTGGGGCTAGAGAGAAGATTGTTGCGGCTATTCCTACTACTTTAGTAACGGCTATTTCCGTAGGTATAGGGTTATTTATTCTTTTTATTGGTGTAAAAAACATGGGATTGATTGTAGACCATCCTGCAAAATTAGTCACCTTGGGTGTTTTTACACCTGAAGTTTTAATCGGGCTATTTGGCTTATTTCTAACCATTGCCTTATTTTTAAGAGGTATCAATGCTGCTATCCTAATTGGTATTGTTGTAGCGACGCTCTTAGGTTTTGCTTTCGGATTGGTCAATTTACCTGCTGCTGGCATGGCATTTAATTTAGACATTAGCCCTGTTGCTTTTCAATTGGACATTATGGGGGCTTTAGAAATTGGGTTTATAGGTACTATTTTCGCCCTTTTCTATACGGACTTATTTGATACGATAGGCACTTTAATGGCTTGTTCTAAAGAAGCAGGATTGGTGCAAAAGGATGGTACAATCAAAAAATTTAAGAAAATGTTAGGCGTAGATGCAATTGCTACTTTAATGAGTGGCGTGCTAGGTACTTCGCCTACAACGAGTTATATTGAATCAGGAACAGGAATTGCGGCTGGAGGTCGTAGCGGTTTGACAGCAGTTGTTACAGGTTTATTATTTCTATTAGCTATCTTTTTTACTCCTTTAATTGCGATTGTGCCTGCTTATGCGACTGCTCCTGCCTTAATTATGGTGGGTTTTATGATGGTTCGACAAACCGCACAGATTCCTTGGTCGGATTATGAAGAAGCGATTCCAGCTATTTTAACTTTTATGTTAATGCCTTTGAGTTTTTCCATCGCTACAGGTTTGGCTTGTGGCTTTTTGTCTTGGACAATTATTAAAATGATGATGGGAAAATTTAGCGAAATTAATTGGGTGATGTATATTATTGCGGCACTTTCTTTGGTTAGTTTGGTGGTTTAAACAGTTACCAGTTGCCTGTTTAAAACGAAATAGGCAACTGGTAACTGGCAACCGATTAAACATTCTGTCGAGGAATAAAAACAAAATTGGCACCAATTTCACTAATTATAAAAAAACAAAACTGCTCTTGTGGATCTTTAAAAATTTCCCTAAAATCATTTATTTTTTCGGGTTGAATAATTTGTTTAGCGGCAAACTCTTCTAAAATAGATAGATTAATAGCCCATTGACTTTGTACTTTCGTTGGGTCAATGACTGAAACCCCTAACTCTAATTCCCCTTGATGCACAACAAAAATAGGGTAGTTAGATATGTCTTGATCTAACACGGAATCCGCAGCTTTTGATAAGATGGGGATATATTGTCTAATCTCTCTTTCTATTTCCTTTAAAATAATTGCTTCTTTCATAGTAATTTTTGAAGCGCAAAAATAATCTATTTTTTAGAAAGTTTGGCTTACTACTGGACATTGGATACTTGTTGCTAGATTCTTGATGAGCAGAAATAATGACCCAATATCGGAACAGCCTAAAAATCAACTATTTAGATAGCTATGAATTTGGTATTTGATTTATCTAATATCAAAAATCCAGTATCTAGAATCAAAATGTCCAGTAGTAAGAAAGTTTGCTAAGTTCTTAATACTGTAGCAAAACTGGATGATTGAGAACTTACAAAATTTGGCTTTTAATTGAACAAATTATCCAAATTAGTCGCAATCCCAATCCGAACCCCAAAATCTAAATATTTAGCATCCTGAAAAGAACTAATGAATTCTAACCGAAATATCCTAGCAATATTATCAATACCATAACCCACCTCAAAATAGTTTTCGGAAAAGTCTGTATTCAAATAATTGACAAAGATGTTTTCTTTGATGCCTAACATTTGTACTTCAAAAATTTGAGAGACTAGGAATTTTCTAAATTGGTAATGGACATGCGCATTTAAATAGGCATCATTGGTGCTATAAGTATAATAATCTAATAAGCGAAAACTCCCCACAGGGTCAGTCGTGGAGAAAATAGTTTGATTGCCTAAAAAGTGTTTATAATCTGGAAATTGCATATTTTCTTGATTGAAAAATGTACCTGCATTTACCTTTATATCCATTTTTCCTCTATAACCTACTTTAAATTCATGTTGGAAACCTAATTCCAAATGTGTGAAATTATCATTAATAGTGGGGCTGTCACTATAAAGATTGTGTCGAGCATCCAAGGAAAGGGTAGGGGAAGAATTATTGATGGTATATTTTTTACCGTTTCGGATACGATATTTTTGCCAAGGTCTTCCTTTAATACCAAAAGAACTGATGAATGCTTGATGTGGTACAAAATCGGCACTTGTTTCTAGGTTAGTTGGTATGTTTGAAGTATAAGACCGACTATCTTTATCAAAATATACATGACTAGAATTATTTTGTAGCGTATTTCGTTCTGACCACTCTGCTGTTGCTTCGACTTTCCATTTTTGATTAATTTGTTGTTCATAAGCTAGTTTGACAAACTGCTTTTCATATAGTTTCATAAAATTATTTTCTGAAACCAAACTAGTCAAGGTATTTACTAATAGATGAATAGGATTATCTGGATTGTATTGGAAAACGTATTTTCCACCACTTAATCGAAATTGCCCTTTGCCTTTATAACCGTTATTGGTTACTGAAGTGCCGTCTGAACCTACCGCTAAAGTAGTAGCTGTTGCCGATTTTCTGTTGAATTCAAACCCCGTATCAAAACGATAATTTAGTTTTTTTCTAGAAAAGCCATACCGAGCAGTTCCTTCTAAAAACCAACGCGTATCATTTTTATAATCTTGCCGATACCTTAATCCATATTCAAAATTATAGCCTTCTATGGTGTTAAATTGGACCGTATTGAGTGCTGGTTTAATGAAGAATCGCTTTTCTTTAGTTTTGCCATACGACCCACCAAATAATAAATCACCAACGCCAAACCCTTCTTTTTTCTTCTTTTTTCTTACACCCAAAGAATCTTTTCTGGCTTCTTCCTTATCTGCAACAACCATACTATCTACTACTTTATAGCCTTTGACTTCAAGTTTTGTCAATGGAATTGGGCGAATGTTTTCCCAATACAAAGAATCCCTTTTGGTTGCCATAGAATCTACTTTGAAATTATAAGTAGACGTTACTTCTGGTTCTGCTTGTTCCTGTCTTTCTTCTTTTTCATATTCTTTGAGCATTTTCTTTAGCTCTTTTCTAGTCACTTCTTTTCCTACTGATAAGCGTCCTTCAATATCTTCTACTTTAGCATTTCGACTTTCTTCTATTTGTTTTGCTAATTCTTTTTCTACTGCTTCATCAATCACTTCTACTTCATATTCTAAGTCTGGATTAATAGTGATTTTGTAATCGGAAATAGAAGCTAAATAATTGGCTTCAAATTTAAACCCAAAGTATTTTCCAGTCACTTTATATTGTAAACTGATGGGCATCCATACTTTTTCTTCAATCGGGGCATACACTTGTTTGGCTGTAATGGCAATGCCAGATTTATAGGTTTTTAAATCTAAACTATGAATTGCCCAAGTGTCATCTACTAAATTGAGCGTGCCTGTAAAAACATTATCCCCTTTACTTCTTGGAATGACCCTAATTTTATCAATTTCTTTGCCTTGATCCATAAAAAAACCTTCGTAGACAAATTTATAATAGGCAAATGCTTTCGGTGAAAGCGGAGAAATGACTCCACCAATATCTGATTCATAAAAACTAGCATTGATAAAACCATTCGGGTCTACATTTTCATTATCCGTATTCCCTGTCGTATAGATGGAAATTACTTTTTCTTCGTAAGTATTTGGTCGAGTATAAGTTACTTCATTAACGGACTCACTTGTAAAAGCAAAGGTAGAGTCAACCCCTTCTTTAGCAATCATTTTTCGTAAAAAGAAAGGCGAGTCAATTAATCGCCCTGAACCTTTGATATAAACTTGTGTGGTATACGCATCTAATTGATTGGTATGAAATTTTGCTTTAGCAATCGCCTTTCGCATGATGGTATAAGCAGGGTCTCTACCGCCAGAAGTCACTTCTACTTGAGCTAATTCATAAGTTTGCGCTTTTAGAATAATATTGGTAGTGACAAATGCATTAGACACATTAATTCTTTTCACGACCGTTTCATAACCAATTGTTTGAAAAGTTATATTATAAACTCCAGCGGATAGTCGATAAACATAATTGCCTTCCGCATTAGAGGTTGTACCAGTCCCTAATTCTTTTACATAAATAGTGGCATAAGGAATAGGAACTCCATTCGTATCGGTGATGATTCCTTTAATTCCACCAGCATAAAGGGCCATACTTGAAATAATAAAAAGGGTAATAAAAGTAAGGTGTCGGGTTAAAATCATAAACGTTTGGTTAAAATAGTTATTTAGGTGTTAGTAAAGCGAAAAAAGAAAGGGTTTATTGTAATTTGGAAATTATGTTAAGCATTACTTCTTCCCCTCTTTTAACGAATGAAGCACTTCAAAAAATGAGAAAACCGACTAAATTAGCCTTTTTTTCGACAGATATAAGTATTTCATTGTTTATTAGACAAGTAGCATTTTATTTACCCTTAGTTGAAAACAGTTAAATCAATTAAAAAAAGAGGACTGAGAAATAACAAATAATTAGAATAAGTCGTAAGAGTAAGACAAGACTCCTAACTCTTTTTTAACTTTGGGGTCTATTTTAAGAAAAGATAAACAAGCAAAAATCAATTGAAATAATATGGAAGATTTAAAAGCACAAATCAATATAGCAAAATTACCTGAGCATATAGCGGTTATTATGGACGGTAACGGGCGTTGGGCAAAAGGTAGAATGCAACCTAGAGTTTTCGGGCATAAAAACGGGGTAAAAGCAGTTCGAGAAATAACAGAAGCTGCTGCTGAATTAGGAGTGAAATACTTGACCCTTTACGCTTTTTCTACTGAAAATTGGAATCGGCCTTCTTTTGAAGTCAATACCTTGATGCGTTTATTAGTAGATACGATTGGGAGAGAAGTAAAAACGTTGAATAAGAATAATATTCGCCTGAATGCTATCGGAGATTTGTCCAAATTGCCTACTAAAACCAGAAAAGCACTTTTGGACGGGGTGGAGAGAACTAAACATAATACTAGAATGGATTTAGTCTTAGCGTTAAATTATAGCGGTCGTTGGGATATTTTAAATGCCACGAAGACTATTGCGGAAAAAGTAGCACGCCAAGAAATGAAAACGGAAGACATTACCGAAGCAACTTATAAAGCAGCCTTAAGTACTGCGACATTTCCCGACCCCGATTTAATGATTCGCACAAGCGGTGAAACTCGCCTTAGTAACTTCCTTCTTTGGGAACTCTCCTACGCTGAATTTCAATTTATTCCCACCCTTTGGCCAGATTTTACCAAAAATCATTTTTATGAATGTATTTTGAATTACCAAAATAAAGAACGTCGTTTTGGGATGATTAGTGAACAGCTGGTTTAGAATGGTAAATCTATGCTTGATAAAGATGAAATAATTATTAGACTTGTTACCCTTTAATAAATACTCCATTAAAAACGTCTTTTTCCGCTATTTTAACCTAAAAAATGAGTCCGTAACTGGGCTATGCACTAATTTTTTAAGCCAAACTATCGAAAAAATACGAATTTTACTGTAGCACTTCTCAAAGGGTAACAAGTCTATTAATAAAATTGCTCAAAACATAGTTTCAATTGAAAACGGAATTTTTTGGTTTGATACTTTAATTGATACGGAAAAAAAGTATTTTATTATTAATCAGATTTTTTATAGAACAATCCCGTCCAACTGGTGAGGTAATTGACGCAGCTATTCGGAAAATTCCATTAAAACCGACTATGACGCCTGTCGTCATTCTGAAAAATAATTCTTTTAAAGTTGCCTTGTCTAAAATTTTAGCATTACCTAAAACTGAATATAAGAAAGCTTTTATTTCTCTTATAACTATTTTTAAAGCAGGAGATAGCTACAGACGAAATACTTCTTGTAAAGATGGATGTACCCATGAATGGCATAATTTGATTTAACCCACGAAAAAATCTAAAATTCAGTAGCTATTCCTATAATGCTAAATGCTGTTTCCTTTGAAAATTTTAAATTGAAAATTCAAAATTCAAAATTCAAAACCTAGTGAAACGTATCCTCCCTACCATTTGATGTTAAATAGTGTTAAGAATGTAGTTAATTAATCACGAATCGTTAAAACTGTTCGTTCAATTACTAAAATTTACGACCTTTGTCTCCTCAAATGAGCAATGTGCGGTTTTATGAAATTTAAGGACTAATTTTTATCTATTAATTATTCCTTACTTTTGAGGCTTGCATTGATTATTGGATGGAGAAAACAGGCTAGATCTTCTATTTTCTTCCTAAAATATTTTAACTTACTAGTGCTTGAATGTTCATGAAAAGATTATCCTTTTTACTACTTTTTATACTTTCCTTTTTAGCTATTAATCCAGTTTTTGGACAAGTGGTGGATAGTATTCCTAACATAGATTACAGTAACCCAGCGGATTATGAAATAGGCGGCGTTGAGGTAAGAGGTAATAATTATAGTGATGCGACAGCTTTGAAGTCTATTGCAGGCTTGAAAATTGGCAATAAATTGCGGATTCCTGGCCCTGGTATTGCAGCAGGTATAAAAGCACTTTGGAAATTAAAATTATTTACCGACGTAAAGATATATGCGACGAAAGCTATCGGTGAAATCATCTTTTTGGAAATTGAGGTTATAGAGCGACCTAGATTAACAACTTATGCTTATAAAGGGGCTAAAAAATCTAGACATAGTGATTTAAATGATGCCGTTAATCAATTTTTAACAAAGGGAGGCATTATAACAGAATCTACTAAAAAGAATGCTGAAGAAGCGGTTAAAGATTATTATAAAGGAAAAGGATATTTTGATGTGGAAGTCTCTGCGGTAGAAAAAGTAGACACGGCTAGAATTAATTCTGTTCAATTAGAATTTTTGATTGACAAAAAGGATAAAATTAAAATTAAAAATATTGCCATTATTGGTAATAAAAATGTGAAGACCAAAAAATTAATCAAGCAGTTTGAAGAAACGAAACAGAAGAATAAGATTTTTGCTAGTTCTAAATTAGTGAAGGAAGATTATGAGGCGGACAAACAATTGATGATTGATTATTATAATACTTTGGGTTTTAGAGATGCACGCGTTCTTAAGGATAGTGTTTGGCGGAATAAAGATGGCGAATTGATGTTGGAACTAACAATCATTGAAGGAAATCGCTATTTTTTCCGAAACATGACTTGGAAAGGAAACTCGATTTATGATGATGCAACCTTGGCTAAAGTATTAGGCATTCTTAAAGGAGATGTTTATGACGAGGAATTATTACAAACTAGACTACAATTTGACCAAGGTGGGCGAGATGTGAGTACGCTATATATGGATAATGGTTATTTATTTTTTAATATTGAACCAGTAGAAGTAGCGGTAGTTGGCGATTCTATTGATTTAGAATTTAGAATATTTGAAGGCCCACAAGCCACTATTGATAGAGTAACTATAACAGGAAATGATAGAACACACGAACATGTTATTCGGCGAGAGTTAAGAACTAGACCTGGACAAAAATTCAGCCGTTCTGATATTATTCGGTCTCAACGGTCTATCATCAACTTAGGTTATTTTAATCCAGAAGCTTTAGGAATTAATACACCTGTTAATCCACAAAGAGGAACGGTTGATATTGAATATACCGTAGAAGAAAAACCTTCGGATCAATTAGAATTATCTGCAGGTTGGGGTGGTTTCCAAGCGAGAGTGATTGGTACACTAGGGGTGACCTTTAATAATTTCTCTTTAAGAAACATTTTTAACAGAAGTGCTTGGCATCCATTACCACAAGGTGATGGACAGCGTTTGTCTCTTAGAGCGCAAACGAACGGTAACTTTTATCAATCTTACAATGCTTCCTTTACAGAACCTTGGTTAGGTGGTAAAAAACCAAACGCTTTGACGGTAGCAGGCTCGTTTACTTTATTGTCTAATGGTATCAATAAAGAAAGTCCTAGCTATAATCAATTGTCTATCTTAAGAGGGGCAGTTAGTTTAGGAACAAGATTGAAATGGCCTGATGATAACTTTGTTTCTAGTACAACGGTTAGTTTATCTACTATTGAATTAGTAAACCGACCAACAATTCAATTGCCAGAAGGTGGTTTCTTAGACAATGGTGCTTTCCAAAACTTGTCTATCAACCAAACAATTGCTAGAACCTCGATTGATTCTCCTTTATTCCCAACTACTGGTTCTAAAATTTCTTTGAGTGCTCAATTTACGCCACCTTATTCTTTGTTGAATAAAAAAGATTATTCGACGATTAGTGCGGAAGAGCGTTTCAAATGGTTAGAATATCATAAATGGAAAATTGATGCGGAATGGTATAGTACGATTGTTGGTAAGTTGGTCCTAAAAGTAGCAGGAAAGATTGGTATCTTAGGCAGCTATAATGATGAAGTTGGCACTTCTCCTTTCGAGCGATTTGAATTAGGTGGTGATGGTTTATCTAACCAAAGTTTTGCTTTCACTGGTAATGAAATCATTTCTTTAAGAGGATACGAAGTGGGTGAAGTTAATGGTACTGGAAATGATAATACGGCTGGTACACCAGTTTATAATAAATTTACAATGGAACTTCGATATCCATTATCTACGAATCCAAACTCCACGATTTACGCTTTATTATTTGCACAAGGTGGTAATGCTTACGAAAATGTAAGAGATTTTAATCCTTTTGATTTGAAGCGTTCTGTCGGTGGTGGTATCCGAGTTTTCTTACCAATGTTCGGTACTTTAGGATTTGATTATGGATTTGGTTTTGATAACCCTGTTGCTAGGACGGATGGATTCTGGAAATCTGGTAACTTTAATATTATTCTTGGTTTTGAACCAGAGTAACAGTAGGCAGTATTACAGTAAGCAGTTTGCAGTAGCTTAGGCATCTTGCCTGAGTAGCAGTAAGCAGTAGACAGAAAAACGGGATAGTTGTATCATTGTAGCTATCCCGTTTTTCGTTAGCCTTCATTTAATAAAACTCATCCGAGATAAATTCGTATCATATATTGCTAATAGTCAACCAAATTTGATTTGACGGGTAAAAAGTAACCGCCAAATCATTTGGCTGGTTTTAATTTTAGCTTGAACCAACCAATTAAAATTGGGGGTTACTAGCGACATATTTATCTAATATTTCAATCTTGACTAGCTACTAGAAAAAGAAATCTCCGAGTTAAACAACAGAAACCCCATTCTCATCTGTAGTCAAAATATCCGACATATAATCTAAGAAAGGGCGCATATTAGCAAAGGACTGATTCATTTTATCCAGAAAATCATCCGCTAAGACTTCTTCATTCGTAAAATTTCGAATCAATAAATATTGCTTGTATCGTAATAAATCAATATCAGGATGATCTTTAGGATAACCTCTTGGCGCTGTTTTTAATTGTTGTCCTGTCAATTTCCCAAAAGTATCCACAAATATTGGCTGAGCAATGATATCTCGCAATTCCTGTGAGTCTGCAGCTAGTTCCACTCGAATTCGTTTCAAATCTTCTTTATTTGGCCCCCAAAATCCACCTGCAATAAAAGAGTTACCAGGTTCTAAATGAAAATAATAACCACCTCTTCGCAATTTGGTCGCTCTAGTAAAACTTCCGCCACGATTCGTTTTATAAGGCAATTTATTTTTAGAAAAACGCACATCTCGATAAATGCGATATAATTTGACATTTTCGATTACATCATGTCCATTCATCTTTTCTTCTAATGCTTGTCCAAAGGCTTTGACGCCTTTATCTAATTCCTGAAACCGAGGCTTATGCTCAGCGAACCAAGCTCGGTTATTATTGGCGGCTAATTCATTTAGAAATTGGAATAATTCGGGTTGGATGGTAGTTTGCTGCATATTCGATTATTTTTTGCTCGTTATTCAAATAAAAACCATCGCCAATTTTATCTCCGCATAAGTCACTTCCTGATTCATTGCATCAAAAAGCGCTTTTAAACTAACCGAGCCATCTTCTCGGACTTTTTCAGGGTCTTTCCCTGCCAAGATTTGTTTATGGGAAATCTGAACTCGGCGTAATAAAGCTTGTTCGGGTTTATACATTGAAATATCTACTTCTGGATAAATGGTTTTTATTTTTTCAAAATGTCCCATAATGGTACCTTCGGATAATCCTCTTTCATCTGCAATCTCTTCAATAGTGAGTCCTTTTAAAATGTACTCTTTGGTAATCGTAAAAGTAGACTGTTTAGGTAATTTCTTTTCTTTCTTTTTATTTTTAAAGCGTTTGATGTCTTTGGGATTAGTTAAACCACCACAATATTCGATAAAGGAAAGCGCCTTTTTTTCTAAATCTAATTGCTGGAAACGACTTTCTTCTTCTGCCGATAATTCTTGAAAACGCTTGTCTGCTCTGAAAGCTAGATTATCAACGGCTAAAGCTGTTTGATTGAAACCGACTAATTTGAGCCCTTTCAAACTTTTTAATCGAGATAAAGCGACATAGCCTTGCCCTTTCTCAAAACTTTTACTTAAATCAATCTCTGCGGCCTCTAAAGTCATCCCTTGGCTTTTATGTATGGTAATTGCCCAAGCTAACCGAAGCGGTAATTGAGAGAAAGAAGCGAGTGCATTCCCTTTATCATCCTCTATTGCCCATTCATCTTGTACGACCGTCATTTGACTGCCATCTGTTAATTTGACAATGGGGAGTTTTTCCTTAGAGTAATCAATGACTTCACCCAAGGTACCATTGATGTAACCAGCTTCGTAATTGTTTTTAACAAACATCACCTTCGCTCCTTTTTTCAATTCTAACTGAGCTTCTGCACGAACGGACTTTTTTAGTACTTCCAATAATTTTGCATTCCCCTTTGTCCTTGCGGCATATAGTTTACTAATGCCAGTTAAGTCACGCAATCTAGTAATATTAAGCATCGTGACATCTCGGTTGTGACTATATAATTTTGGCGGTTCTTCGATAGTGGTTAAAATAGTCTTACTAGCAGCTTGTAATAGAGCAATAGATGTATCCGAAACTTGCCCACTGCGAATTTCATTTAGAATAGTATTTAATTCATTATCTTCTTGTCGATGTTGTTCTGTCAAATAGCAGATGGCGAGTTGGGCTTCAACCCAAGCTTTTGCCATAAAAGCAAATTTATCTCTTGGTGTTTCAGAATGGTTCCCCACAGGTGGTAATTGAAAAAAATCACCCGAAAAAATGACTTGTACGCCGCCAAATGGAAGCGTGGAGTCCTTAAAAAATTTCAATACGGTATTGACTAACTCCACTTGTTTTTTATGTAGCATGGAAATTTCATCAATAATTAAAACCTTGGCATTTTCTAATTTATCTTTTAAATATTTTTTGGCTTTCATATTCTGCAAATCACTACTCGTCAAAGCGTCTTTGATGCCGATTCCTGCCCAAGCGTGAATGGTCATGCCATTCATGTGGGTAGCGGCAATACCCGTAGAAGCAGTTACTGCAACAGGAACATTTCTTTCTCGTAAATACTGAATATATTGATTAATAACGTAGGTCTTTCCTGCCCCAGCAGAACCAGTGAGAAAAACATTTTTACCTGATTTTAATATAGTGAGTGCAGTTGCCTGTTTCATTATTGGTCTGTTTAGAATGAGTAAATTAATAAATTGGGACTTATTACACCGTTCAATAAGTTTCTTGAAATTTTAAATTGTTGCTGGTTGCTAGTTGCTGGTTTCTTTTTAGGCAGAACTAGCAACCAGTAACTAGCAACGGGATGTTTTAAAACACCCACTTATTTATTGAACGATGTACTTATGCTGCTGAAAATATTCAATGACGCTATCAAATTCCCTAAAAGAAGCCACTAAATTACTGTATTTAAAACAATTTTTGCAAAAAAAAGAACTTGAACATTTTTTGTTTTTGAAATTAAAAATTGTTTAAGTCATAAAGAACAAAGAAATAGAGGGATAATGCTTTGATGCTAAGCAAATAATGTACTTGGATAGGCATAAATATTTAATAAAAGAATGTTAAAATAAAATCTTAGTGTATGAAATACACTAAGTGTCATTAAAAACACCTATATTTGTGAAAAATATTATTTCCACCAACTTTTAACCTAACCTGCTTATGATTGCCCTAATTCTTGGCGGAGGTGCTGGCACCCGACTTTACCCATTGACTGAAAATCGTTCTAAACCTGCTGTTCCACTAGCAGGAAAATATCGGTTAATCGATATTCCTATTTCTAACTGCTTGAATTCTGGTGTGCGTAGAATGTACGTATTGACGCAATTTAATTCAGCTTCCCTCAACAAGCATATTAAGAATACTTATGGTTTTGACCATTTTAATAATGGTTTTGTAGATGTATTGGCAGCGGAACAAACTCGTTCTAATATGAACTGGTTTCAAGGAACAGCGGATGCAGTGAGACAGAGTATGAAGCATTTGGTTAACCATAAATATGAGCATGTTTTAATTTTATCTGGTGACCAATTATACCAGATGGATTATCAAGCTTTATTAGCAGAACACATAGAGAAAGGAGCGGATGTTTCCATTGCGACTATTCCTGTAAATGCGAAAGATGCATCAGGATTTGGTATTATGAAAGTGGATGAAAAAGGAACAATTAACACCTTTGTAGAGAAGCCAAGTGCCGATATATTACCTAAATGGACCTCTCCTGTTGCCAAAGAATATGCGAAGCAAGATAAACATTATTTGGCTTCTATGGGCATCTATCTTTTTAATAAGGAGGTCTTACTAAAAATGTTTGCGGATTATCCTGAGGCTAATGATTTTGGAAAGGAAATTATTCCAAATGCCATCAATTCTAGTTATAAAGTAGCGTCTTATGCTTTCGGTGGTTATTGGACTGATATTGGAACAATTGCTTCTTTTATGGAGGCTAATTTAGAGTTAACGGAAAATATTCCTGCATTTAACTTATTCAGTAACACGGATAAAGTTTATACCAGAGCGAGAATTTTACCTCCTTCCAAAATGAGAAAAACATTATTTGATAATGTGATTTTTACAGGAGGTTGTATCATTCACGAAGCGACTATCGAACAGTCTGTGATTGGGATTAGAAGTAGGGTAGAAGAAGGAACCGTCATTAAACGCTCTATTTTAATGGGGATTGATTATTATCAAACTTTAGAGGAAATCGCAGCGTTAAAAGCAGATGGAAACCAACCTCATTTAGGGATTGGTAAAAACTGTCATATTGAGGATACTATCGTTGACAAAAATTGTTCAATCGGTAATAATGTAACCATTAGAGGTGGGGCTAATTTAGAAGATACAGAAACGCCTGTTTATTGTATTCGAGATGGTATTATTATTCTTAAGAAAGGCGCTATAGTAAAGGATAATACAGTGATTGGAAATGCGTTGACATAGCCTTATTCCTGATGGAACAATTATTTTTGAGCATCAAGAAGTCGCTATGCCAGCTTTATTAGAAATGGCATAAAATTACTTTTATTTGCAAAAAATGGAAAAGCCTTTACGTATTTCGTAAGGGCTTTTTCTATGAAAAAATAAGTTAACAAGACTAAAAATCCGTTTTTATTAATTTTTTTTGGATAAAATTAGCAAAAAATGTAATGTTTAAATTTAATTTTATTCACAATTTGTATGATTTTATTATTGTTAATTATCTGAAAATCAAATTTTTATATTTTAATATTCATTTTATTGAATTGTTTTTTTACTCACAATAACCCATTTTTGTTTTTTGAATAACCTTAATTCGTTTGCATATTTGTAATGTGATAATTATTTATCGCAAAAGCTAATAAAAGATTAGCTTAATAATTTTAGGATATGTTCATGGGATTTGAAGTTGACAAGGCACTCTTTAGTGGGATTTAGAATGCCTTGTTAACATTCATACTTTTTGATTAAGTGATTTTCCTAAATAGCTAAAAAGATAAGATTTTAATCGAAATATATAGAGCAGACAAAAGCGTCACTCTCCAATTGATAAAAACTAGCAAAAGCGGAAAGAAAGAGAGAGATATTCTAATTAAATATAATAATTGAATATTCGATAGCGTTTTTATCAAGCAGGCATTATTTGCCGCACACAAATTGAAATGTTCATGGGATTATAATTTGTTGTAATCGGCAAGCCACTTAGTTGGCTTGCTCTTTTTCTCCAAATTCATTCCCTTTGATATAAAGAATTATTTTGGATATGTTCATGGGATTATAATTTGTTAAAGCGTTAGTCATTTTTAAAAATGACTAACGCTTTTTTTTGGCCTAAAGCCAATTACTAACGAAATAATGGTTGGTTATTCGTTGGTAAAATTTGTCATCACTAAAATTAGAGGCCTTGGTGCTATACGCCCACAAAGTTATGGAAAGGGAAATTATATCAAAAAAATAAAAATATAATTTGGGGGCTAATTGCGGAAATGTATGAAAATTGTCATTTTAACGAATTGCCCTCGGAGAAAAATTAAGTTCTTTACGTAACTTAAATATCCGACTTTTCGGAGTGGACTCAAATCTTGAAAATTTAGTAAATCGTTAAACTACTTCCGCTACCACAAAAGTACTGCCACCTACAAAAATTAAATCTTCTTTATTTGCCCTTCGTCTCGCTGCTTTTAAGCCATTTTTTACAGAGCTATATTTCCGACCTTTTAAATTAAATACGGCTGCTTTTTCTTTTAATATATTTGCTGCTAAACCTCTAGGAATATTCGCTTTGACAAAATAATAGCGTGCATTTGTCGGCAACATTTTTAATATTTTGGCGATGTCTTTGTCGTTGACCATGCCCAGCACAATATGTAATTGTTGGTAAGGCATTTTTTCTAATTGTTGTAATATTTGCTGAATGCCCGCTTGATTGTGTCCACTATCGCAAATAATCGTAGGGTTATCCCCCAATTTTTGCCAACGTCCTAAAAAATAAGTTAAAGACTTTAGATTTTTTAGTCCTTCTTGGATAGCGGATGGCGTAATGGTTGGTAATAGTGAATTTTTATTGAGGGTAGTAATGGCTTGTAAGGCGGTCGTTATATTCTTTTGCTGATAGCCACCCATTAAATTAACGGCAAGGTGATTGAAATTATGGCTTCTACCTTTGACATAATAAATGGTATGATGTGCTTGTATTTCTTTTTCAATGAGAGAAATATTTTTATCCGCAAAGACGATTGATGCCTTATTTTTTTGGGCAGATGCCTCAAAAATAGCTGTTGTTTCCTTTTGCGTTTCCCCAATCACTACAGGAATATTGGGTTTAATGATTCCTGCTTTTTCACTAGCAATTTTAGGTAAGGTATCTCCTAAAAATTGCTGATGGTCATAACTAATATTGGTGATGACAGATAATAAAGGCGTGATAATATTGGTCGAATCTAATCGCCCACCTAAACCTGTTTCTATGATGGCAACATCTACCTTTTCTTTAGCAAAATAATCAAAGGCTAGCGCAACGGTAATTTCAAAAAAAGAAGGTCGGATTTTTTCAAAAGTAGGACTATGTTTTTTTACAAAATCAACAACATGCCTTTTGTTGATTAATTGCCCATTAATCTTAATCCGTTCCCTAAAATCTTTATAATGCGGGGAAGTATAATACCCTACTTTTAAACCACTAGCTTGTAGCATTGCACCAATTAAATGGGTAGTAGATCCTTTTCCATTCGTGCCAGCAATATGAATACTTGGAAACTCTTTGTAAGCATGCCCAACATGGTCACAAAGGGTAATGATGTTCGTCAAGTCCTTTTTGAATGCCGCCCCACCTATTTTTTGGAACATAGGGAGTTGGGTGTATAGATAGTTTAAGGTTGCCTTGTATTGTTGATGGATGCTTTGCTTCATCTAGCAAAGTAACGAGGAAAATTTTAAATGGAAAAGATACCTTTAAATTTTACATTTTCAATTTAAACCTACTGCAACCCATTCCAATAACTAGCAGGTACATTCGCCCCAGATTCTTGTGCCAACCGCAAATCTGCCGCCGCCTGTGTTTTATTCCCTATATTTTTATAAGCCAACCCTCGTTGCATCAGAAATACGCCTCTTTGACGGTCGATGGATAAAGCTTGATTATAATCTTCAATTGCAGCTTGATGTTGTCCTAATCGACTTTTGCCTAAGCCTCTTTCATACCAAACTTCTGCATCATAAGGATTCATAGACAAATAGGCGGTATGGTCTTGAATGGCAAGTTCATAATTGCCACTTTGCATATATAATAAAGAGCGATTGGCATAACCACCTGGTTTATCAGGTTCTAATTCGATTGCTTTATTTAAATCGACTAAAGCTGCTTGGTTTTTGCCTAAATAGCCAAGTGCTGCGCCTCGATTGGCATATAATTCCCCTAATTCTGGTGCATATTCGATGCCTTGGGTGTAATCGGCAATGGCTTGTTGTACTAAATTTCTATCATTTTTAGGCCCACCTAAATCAAAGTAAGTTTTACCTCGACTATTATAAGTACTGCCTTTGTCTGGATTGATCTCAATGGCTTTGGTATAATCGGCTAAAGCTTGATTGATATTCCCTTGGTCTCGATAAAATTGTGCTCGATTGCTATAAGGCGTATCAATTTTGTTGTAATATTTTAAAACATGTGTCCAAAGCGTGCCTCCGTTTTTCCAGATTTTATTTTGTTGCCAAGTCATCACGCCGAAGACAAATAAATAAGCAGCTAATCCAATGTTCAGTCCTTTACTAAATGTCCGTTTTTGTTGACTGATTTGCTGATAATAATAACCAACTAAAAAGAATAAACCAAAATAAGGCACATAAGTAAAACGGTCTGCAATAAATCCTTGTCCTGCACCAACGACCTGCAACATGAATACGACATTAAAAGTGAAAAAAGCGACGCCAAATAGTAGGGCTGTTTGTCCTTTTTTAAAAGCGTAGTATAATCCACCAATGATGGGGAATAATAAAGCCGTACCTGCATAAAATTCCCAACCAATTGCAGAAGGGTAGGGGTAAAGCGGGGACATTTCATAAGGGAAAATAAACTTAGCTAGATAGACGATATAAGAATAGCCACCAACCATTATTCTTTCCAAAAAATTGTATTCAGTTACTTGATCTAATGATCCTTCTTTGGAAAGGAAAAAAATACCCATTAAACCTGTCACTAAGGATAGTAAAAAGAAGATAGCTTTTTCTAGAATTAATTTTAAATTTACGGCTCTTTTTAGAAAATAATCAATGGCTAAAAAAGAGAGTGGTAGTGCAACTGCTTGAATTTTAGATAATAAAGACAAGATAAATAAACCAATCGTTAGCCATAAATATCCCTTTCTCTTTTTATCAAAATGGATATATCGAATATAATTATAAATGGCGGCAAAATAAAAAGCGCCGTACAAAACATCTTTCCGTTCGGTTACCCAAGCGACAGATTCCACTCGCATGGGATGAATGCCAAATAATAAAGCAACGATTCCTGCGGCAATCGGAGATAGTTTTAACTGAATCCCAATTTTATATACAAAAAAAACACAAACTAAATGAAGGAGTAGATTATTGACATGAATAACGGTTGCATTTAAACCAAAAATAGCTTTCTCAATTGCCAAACTTAATATGGATAATGGATTGTAATTTCCAATTACCGTGTCTGTAAAGATACCTTTAATACTCCGCCAATCAAAGACTTGTAAATTAGGATTTTTTAAAATATTGACATCATCATCCCAAGTGACAAAATCATTCATTAAAGAAGGGATAAACACAATGGCAGTTGCAACTAAAGCAATAATTAGAGGTAATAAAGTATTCGATAAGTTATTGCTATTTTTTGTGTGGATAGCTGCCTTTGTAGCATGCTTTTTTTTAAGACTTTTTTTCCTTGCCATTATTTTTGAGATTTGGTTAGAATAGTCCAAAAATCTCACCAAAAAGACGAGTATTTAGGTAGGCAATTGATTAAACCTGATTCTCTTTACCCAAAGAAAAAACTCCTTTAACGATTTTTTATCGCAGTTGCCCATTTTTTAACAGGGAATCAACCTACTTTTCATTACTTTTGAATAGCAGCCTATCAACAGTCATAAGCTTCCTTCAATCACCGACAAATTTTAACAAATGAAAAACCGTTTTTACTTTTCCTTATGTTTCCTTTTCTTTTTTACGTTTTATAATAATCCATTACTAGCTCAAACATTAGATACGACAACAATTTGGCAAATGACCATGATGGATTATAATGAATTCGTAGGCCATATTTTGTCTGAGACGGAGACAACCCTCGAATTTAAAACGGCAACCATTGGTATTATTACTTTGCGAAAAGATCAAATTAAACGGCGAGAAAAGATCATTAGCAATGGTTCTACCAATGGCTTATTATGGGCAGAAAATCGAATGGCTTACCGTTATTTTATACGCAATAGCGCGTACAACTTAAAAAAAGGGGAAGCAGTCTATCAAAATGCTTGGATATTGATTAATAATATTGATGTTGGGGTTACGGATAACTTTTCCATAGGGCTTGGTACCGTGCCTCTATTTTTGTTCGGAGGCGGTACTTCTCCTATTTGGTTGACCCCAAGACTGAGTATTCCAATAGAAGCAGATAAGGTTAATTTAGGGGTAGGTGCTTTGGTTGGTACGACGGTAGGGAATGACTTTGACAATACCTCTTTTGGCTTTGGTTTTGGTAATGTAACTTTGGGAGACAAAAATAAAAATATAACGCTTGGCGTAGGTTATGGATTTGCTGATGGAGAATTTGCCAGTAGACCAACGTTTAATCTTGCTGGAATGATTCGAACGGGTAAAAGAAGTTATTTGATTTCTGAAAATTATATTATTACTACAGGTTTTGAGACGATAGTCGCTTTATCTTTAGGGGGCAGATTTACGGGAAAAAGAATCACTTTAGATTACGGTGGTTATTTCGTTCCTAATTTGGGTACTTTTGCAATTGCACCTTGGTTGAGTGTGAGTATTCCTTTTGGCAATGCTAGAAACTGAATTTAATTTTCAATTTTCAGACCACTTTTGGTAGGAATTTGAGGTTAAAATTAAACATCAATAGAGAATGCCTAAAAAAATAATTGTTTTTTTAATTAATTTATCAGTTGGTATCGCTATTTTCTTTGTCAATTGTCATCAGCCAATAGAGAAAGTAGCACAAAAGGAGGCTGCTGAAAGCAAGTCGTTACCTTCCGATTATTTCTTTCAACAAAGAGCCTATCCTAAAAATAAGATTGATAGAAAAGCGTATCAGAAAGCTTTAGCTTATCGAGAAAGAGTGAGTAAGATAGCGACTAAGCGTAATAATTCATGGGAATTTGCAGGCCCAACCAATATTGGTGGAAGAGTAACGGATATAGAAATGTTTACGGATGATTTGACTACCATTTTTGTAGGTGCTGCATCGGGCGGTATTTTTAAATCTATCAACCAAGGCGAAAATTGGCAACCTATTTTTGATGATGCCGCAAGTTTATCTATTGGAGATATGACGATTGCCACGGATAGAACGATTTATGTAGGAACAGGAGAAGCCAATGCAGGTGGTGGTTCTTTAGCTTATGATGGAGTAGGAGTGTATAAATCAACGGATGAAGGAAATAGCTGGAAATTTAAAGGCTTAACAGGTGTAGGAAGTATTGGAAAAGTAGTCACTAATCCTACTAATTCGGAGGAAGTCTATGTGGCAGCAATGGGCTATTTATTTGAAAATAATGTAGAAAGAGGCGTTTATCGAAGTCAAGATGGCGGCGATAATTGGGAACAAATTCTCTTTGTATCCGATTCAACAGGCGCAATTGATTTAGCAATTGACCCAACCAATTCTGATGTGCTCTATGCAGCGATGTGGGAACGAACTCGGCGACTGAATAAACGACAATATGGTGGGGCAACTTCTGGCATTTATAAATCAACGGATGGTGGGGATACTTGGACGGAATTGAGAAATGGTTTACCAAGCATTGCTGCAAATAAAGGGAGAATTGGACTAGCTATCGCACCGAGTGAACCGAATATTTTAATGGCAATTTATGCCAATCAGCGTGGAGACTTTCAAGGCATATACAAATCTACGAATGCTGGAGAAAATTGGAATAAAGTTGGTACTATTGGAAGTGTTTCCTTTATGTGGTGGTTTGGTAAAATTTTTATTGACCCTATAACTCCTGATATTGTATTTGCACCTGGATTGGATTTATATCAATCGAGAAATGGAGGGACTAGTTTTGATAATGTCTCCGATAATATGCACGTTGACCAACACGCCTTATTTGTTCATCCAATGAATACCAATTTTGTAGTGGCTGGAAATGATGGTGGCGTTTATATTAGTGAAAATGGCGGTTCACAATGGACTAAGAAAAATAATTTACCCATCACGCAATTTTATACTTGTGAAATAGATTTTTCTGAACCAAATCGCCTCTATGGTGGAACACAAGATAATCATACCATTAGAACAACTACGGGCGATTTGGCCGATTGGACGGCACTTTTTGGTGGAGACGGATTTCGAGTTTTAGTAGACCCTCAAGATAATCGTTTTGTTTACGGAGAATGGCAACGAGGTAATTTATTGCGTTCGACAGACGGAGGCCTTTCTTTTCAAAATGCCTTAAATGGAGTGGCGAATAATGATAGAAATAATTGGAATACGCCCGTTGCCATGGATTTTAAGGAGCCTGCTGCTTTATACTACGGCACACAAAGAATTTACAAATCTACAAATAGGGCAGCTCGTTGGATGCCAATTAGCCCAGATTTAAGTAATGGCAACCAATCGGATAATCTTACTTTTGGGACGATTACAACGATTGATGTGTCTACCGTAGACGGCAAAATTATCTACGCAGGAACAGACGATGGCAATGTTTGGAATACTTTAGATGGCGGTTCTACTTGGACGAAAGTATCCGCTAATTTGCCGAATCGTTGGGTAACAGACGTTGCTGCTGACCCAATTGATGCGGCGACTGCTTATGCCGTTTTTTCAGGTTATCGCTTTGGCGAAAATATGGGACATATTTATAAAACAGTAGATAATGGAAATTCGTGGACAAACATAAGCGCAGGTTTACTCGATATTCCTTTAAATGCCATTGTCATCAATCCTGCAAATACCCAGCAGTCGTTTTTGGCGAGTGATATAGGTGTTTTTGAAACGCTCAATGGCGGAATAGATTGGCATTTATTGACTAGTGATATGCCAAATGTGCCTGTTACCGATTTGGATTTTCATGCGCCGACGAATAGGTTGGTGGCTGCTACTTATGGGCGAGGGTTGTATCAATATGAATTGGAAGAAGTGACTACGGCTGTTGATGATTTGCCGATTTTTGATTTGGAGGTACGGATTTTTCCCAACCCCTTCCAATCCCAAACCACAATCAAATACTACCTCCCAAATAAAGGCAAGGTCAAACTTCAACTCAGAGACTTTTTAGGAAGAGAGGTCAAAATATTAGAAAACAGTCAACAAAAAGATAAAGGTTGGCACCAGCTCCAATTAAATGCGGAAAGTATTCCTGCGGGCACTTATTATCTAGTGCTAGCTAATAATGGGCAATTGGAAACACATAAGTTAGTATTGCTTAGATAAAAGTAAATGGAACTTCATGTCACAGCCTATTTTGTTGTGACATGGAGTTTTTGTTTTTAACTAAATTCTGAAAAAGTCAGTTATTGAATAATTTAACAGATTAGTAGGTTTTTTGACGAATAGGAAGATTAATCCTGACGATATTAGCGTAATTTATTAGCAAAGGATATGATTTTTCCCAAATCCTATTTCTCAAATTATCCCTTCTTACCATATATTATCTCTTTAAACAACCGACTCACTTCCTACTTCTTTTTTTTAAAAAAAACCTAAGAAAAATTTGCAATTTAATTTTTGTTTAATACAGAAATAATCGTACCTTTGCATTCGCTTTGGAAAAGGTGGGTTTTCGTAACCTATGAAAGACATTTAAAACAAAGGAAAATACGTACTTCTTTAAGTACCTCTTTTTAAAATAAAACAACCGCATAGCATATGCCTACTATTAACCAGTTAGTCAGAAAAGGAAGAAAAAAGATAGTTGAAGCGAGTAAATCTCGTGCTCTAGACTCTTGTCCTCAAAAAAGAGGGGTATGTACTCGTGTTTATACGACTACACCTAAGAAGCCTAACTCAGCACTTAGAAAAGTAGCAAAAGTAAGATTGACGAATGGTATTGAGGTGATTGCCTACATTCCTGGTGAAGGTCACAACTTACAAGAGCACTCAATTGTATTGATTAGAGGAGGTAGAGTAAAAGATTTACCTGGTGTGCGTTATACGATTGTCAGAGGGGCATTGGATACAGCAGGTGTAGCAGATAGGACTCAAAGTCGCTCTAAATACGGTGCTAAGCGTCCTAAGGCTGCTAAGAAGAAATAGTTTTAGCCTTTTTTAATTGATTTTATTTTTTCTAACTATAGCGGACATCATTTTATGACTGACCGCAAAAATTCCTCAGGGAAATGCGTAAAAGAAAACCTAAATTAAGAGTAATCACTCCAGACCCAAGATATAAAGACGCTTTGGTAACTCAATTTGTCAATAATTTGATGTATTCAGGTAAGAAGAGTACCGCATTTGCTGTATTCTATGGTGCAATGGATATCATAAAAGAAAAGATGGGCACTGATGAGCACGCTGTTTGGAAGAAAGCATTGAATAATATCATGCCACAAGTGGAAGTAAGAAGTAAGCGAATTGGTGGGGCAACTTTCCAGATTCCAGTAGAAATCAGACCTAATAGAAAATTATCTATTGGTATGAAGTGGATGATTAATTTCTCTAGAAAACGTAGTGGAAAAGGAATGGCAGAAAAATTAGCTGCAGAAGTAATGGCAGCTAGTAAAGGAGAAGGTGCTGCTGTAAAGCGTAAAGAAGATACGCACAAAATGGCAGAATCGAATAGAGCATTTGCACACTTTAAAGTATAAGAGAAAATTGTCCTATTGTTCTATTGTTTTATTGTTGTCCTCGCTTATTATATCGACTGTCAACAATGTAGAGCAATATTAACAATAAAACAATTGCTATCCTATAATAAAGATAAACGAGAAGGCTTAGACAAACGTTAATCGACAAACAACAGATTCTTAAATCTAATTTTTTAACTTTTTAATTCCTTTTAGGTCGTTGTCATGGCAAAAGATTTAGCTTATACGAGGAACATTGGTATCGCTGCACACATTGATGCGGGTAAGACTACCACTACAGAGCGAGTACTTTATTATACAGGTGTTAGCCACAAGATTGGTGAAGTACACGATGGTGCTGCTACCATGGATTGGATGGAGCAAGAACAAGAAAGAGGTATTACCATTACTTCTGCTGCTACTAAAACTAGTTGGACTTGGGAAGACCAAGAATATCCAATTAATATTATCGATACGCCTGGTCACGTTGACTTTACAGTTGAAGTGGAGCGGTCTTTAAGAGTTTTAGATGGTATGGTTTTCTTATTCTGTGCAGTTTCTGGTGTTGAGCCACAATCTGAAACAGTTTGGAGACAAGCAGAAAGATATAGCGTTCCTAGAATTGGATTTGTTAACAAAATGGACCGACAAGGTGCTAACTTCTTTGAAGTAGTTAAGCAAGTGAAAGAGATGTTGGGCGGTAATCCTGTTCCACTACAGGTACCAATCGGTTCTGAGGATGAATTCAAGGGAGTCGTTGATTTGATTACGAATCAAGCAATTATCTGGAATGAGGAGGATAGAGGAATGACTTATAAAGAAATTCCAATTCCTGAAGATTTAGTAGAGATTGTTGCAGAACAAAGAGAATTTTTATTAGAAGCAGTAGCAGAATATGATGAGACGTTGATGGAAAAATACTTCGATGATCCTGATTCTTTAACTGCGGAAGATATTCGTGGTGCTTTAAGAGCAGCGGTTATTGATATGAGTTTGATTCCAATGATGTGTGGTACTGCTTTCAAAAATAAAGGAGTTCAAGCGGTATTAGATGCAGTTTGTGCATTTATGCCTTCTCCACTAGATATTGAAGCGGTTGAAGGAACAGACCCTAAGACTGAAGAGACAATTCATAGAAAGCCTGACGATAATGAACCATTTGCAGCATTAGCATTTAAGATTGCAACGGATCCTTTCGTAGGTCGTTTAGCTTTCTTTCGTGTTTATTCTGGACAATTGGATGCAGGTTCTTATGTTATGAATACTCGTTCTGGTAAAAAAGAACGTATTTCTAGAATTTACCAAATGCACTCTAACGATAGAGAAGCATTGGATACTGTATTTGCTGGTGATATTGCAGCAGCAGTAGGATTTAAGGATATTAAAACGGGAGATACTTTATGTGATTTAAAAGATCAAATCATATTAGAAAGCATGACTTTCCCTGATCCAGTAATCGGTATCGCAATTGAGCCTAAGACACAGAAAGATGTAGAGAAGATGGGAATGGCTTTAGCAAAATTGACAGAAGAAGATCCAACTTTTCACGCTAAGTTCGATGAAGAGACGAATCAAACTATTATTAGCGGTATGGGGGAATTACACCTTGAGATTATCGTTGATCGTTTGAAGCGAGAATTCAAAGTAGAAGTAAATGAGGGAGAGCCTCAAGTAAATTATAGGGAAGCTTTAACTAACTCTGTATCACACAGAGAAAAGTTAAAGAAGCAATCAGGTGGTTCTGGTTTGTTTGCGGATATGGAATTCGAATTAGGCCCTGCGACTGAAGAATTCTTAGAATCAGATGACTTTAAGTCAGGAAAAGAGAAATTAGAATTTGATTGGGCTATTGTTGGTGGTTCTATTGATAAAAACTACGTTAAGCCAATCAAAGATGGTTTCCGAGCGATGATGGATAATGGTGTTTTAGCTGGATACAGCATAGATGCTATGAGAGTAAGAGTATTTGACGGTTCTATGCACGCGGTGGATTCAAAGCCAATTGCATTTGAATTATGTGCAAAAGAAGGATTTAAAGCTGCGGCTAACAAATGTAGACCAGTTTTATTGGAACCAATCATGAAATTAGAAGTAACTTCTCCTGAAGAATATACAGGTGGTGTTATTGGTGACTTGAACAGAAGACGTGGATTGATCAAAGGTCAGGACATGAAGAACAATGCGACGATTATCAAAGCAGATGTTCCACTATCTGAAATGTTCGGTTACGTAACGCACTTAAGAACGATTACTTCTGGTAGAGCTTCTTCTTCTATGGAGTTCTCACACTACGCTGCGGCACCAAAAGGAATCGCTAAAGAAGTTATTGATAAAGTTAAAGGTGTTACAGCCTAAGAAATAAAAGTTGGGATAGATTGGCTTTTATTAGCTAATCTATTCCTCAACTATATAATTATTTTTAATTTTTTAAAAATAATTTGCTAAAGCCAAAGGGCTTAATAACAGCATTAAAATATTGGAATAATGTTTTTTCTTAAAATATTCTATTGCGAAATTATTAACAATACAATTTTGTAAAATATATTTAAAAAAACATTAATTCTAACCTAAAAATAGTAAATATTAGGCTTGTAAAAACTACAGAAAAGTAGTACTTTTGCACTCCGAAATTTACTTATTAAATTTTATACTAAAAGGTTATGAATCAAAAGATTAGAATTAAGCTTCGCTCTTACGATCACAATTTAGTTGATAAGTCAACTGAGAAAATTGTGAAAACAGTTCGTAACAGCGGCGCAGTTGTAACTGGTCCGATTCCGCTGCCAACCGACAAAAAGATTTTTACTGTGTTACGTTCACCTCACGTTAACAAGAAATCTCGGGAGCAGTTTCAGTTGCGGACTCACAAACGCCTAATAGAGATATACACTCCAACCCAAAAAACAGTCGATGCACTGTCAAAATTGGAACTGCCGAGTGGTGTTGACATTCAAGTTAAATTAACTTAAGAGATTTTTGGTGAATAGTAAATAGTGATTTGTCGGTTTTTTATGCCCATCCTTTTTACTTTTTCCTTCCTTTTTAATTTAATTTTTATTCTGATAATAATCAATCTTGTATAAGTTTTAAGGAGTCTTATTTTTAAGATTTACTGAAATTCAAAATACTGTTGATTTTGTGCAAGTTGCTGATTAAGAGCTGATTGTTGGAATTTTATCCAATTAATCACTAGTAACTAATCACTAAATTACCAAAAGCAAGATTCAAAATATTTAAACGTGAACGGAATCATCGGTAAGAAAATTGGCATGACCAGCGTCTTCGATGAAGATGGGCGAAACATTCCTTGTACTATTGTTGAAGCAGGTCCTTGTGTGATTACACAAAAAAAGACAGAGGATACTGACGGATACGATGCATTACAATTAGGTTTCGGCGAGAAGAAAGCTAAGAATACTTCAAAAGGACTTCAAGGCCATTTCGATAAGGCTGGAACAGGACCTAAAAGAAAAGTAGTCGAATTCAGAGACTTTGAAATTAATAAAAAAGCGGGTGATATTATTACTGCCGCAGATGTTTTCGTGGAAGGTGATTTTGTAAGTGCTATTGGTACTTCAAAAGGTAAAGGCTTCCAAGGGGTAGTGAAACGTTACAACTTTAAAGGGGTAAACGATGCTACTCACGGACAGCATAACCGACAAAGAGCTCCTGGTTCTATCGGTGCGGCTTCTTATCCAGCAAAAGTTTTCAAAGGAATGAGAATGGCTGGTAGAATGGGAACTGATCGAGTAAAAGTGAAGAACTTAGAAATCGTAAAGATTTTCGCAGACCAAAACTTAGTATTAGTTAAGGGAGCAATTCCTGGTCATAAGGGTTCATTCGTGATTTTAGAAAAATAATAATTGTTTAATTGTTTAATTGCTTTATTGTTGATTGTCAACAATTTAACTATAAAACAATAAAACCATTTAACAATATTAAATATTTCAGAAAATGAAACTGGAAGTATTAAACATAAGTGGAGATTCAACAGGTCGATCAGTAGATTTACCAGACAATCTTTTTGGCGAGTCTAATGATCATGTAGTTTACTTAGCAGTAAAAGCATACTTAGCAGCACAACGTCAAGGAACGCATAAGACAAAAGAAAAAGGCGAAATTACTGCTTCTACTAAAAAGATTAAACGACAAAAAGGAACGGGTACTGCTCGGGCTGGTAGTGTCAAGAGTGGAACGATGAGGGGAGGTGGTAGAATGTTTGGACCTAGACCTAGAAAATATACTCAAAAGCTGAACAAGAAAGTGAAATTAGTAGCTAGACGTTCAGCAATTGCCACCAAACTGGCTAGTGGTCAAGTAAAAGTTGTAGAAAACTTTACTTTCGATGCACCTAAAACTAAGGATTATATCAATGTATTGAATGGTCTAGGTTGTGCAGACGGAAAATCACTATTAGTATTAGGTGATTACGATAATAATGTATTATTGTCTAGTCGTAATGTTCAAAAAGCAGGAGTTATTGCTGCTGCGGAATTGAATATTTACGAAGTGATGAACTCAGGTACATTAGTATTATCTGAAGGAGCAGTTGAGAAGATTGTTGCATCCTTATCTTAATTAATGAGCTCATGGTTAATTGGTTGGTGGTTCGGATTTAATCCTTATAACCTCCTAGCCTTGTAACCTCATAACCTTAATAAAATGGCAAAGAAAGTATTAATCAAGCCAATGATCACAGAAAAGTCTAGTGCTTTAATCGATGATCAGAATAAATATACCTTTAAGGTAGATAAAAAGGCAAACAAGGTAGAAATCAAAAAAGCAGTTGAAGCAGCTTATAACGTAGTTGTAGAAAATGTGAATACGATGATTATGCCTTCAAAAGCTAAAGTTAGAAATACGAAGAAAGGTGTACAAAAAGGCCGTAAATCTTCTTTCAAAAAAGCGATTGTAAGATTAGCTTTCGGTGAAGAGATTGATTTATACGGTGATATTTAATAAAGATAAGTCAGATTGGAAATTATCCCGATAGTTATCGGGACTTTCGGAAGTCAGACTTGCCTTATAAAAGTGTTAGAAATCTGACCTCTGACAATAAAATGGTCTGACTTCTGACATCTTCAAAAAAGGTTGTTAGCAAAGATGAATAAACATCAGTAATTGACAACTCTATCGGCAAAAGTTTAAATTCAAAGTAAAAATGCCAGTAAAAAAGTATAGACCGGTTACACCCGGAACAAGATTTAGAGTAGGTAATACTTTTTCAGAGATTACAGCAAGTAAGCCAGAAAAAAGCTTAACTGTAGGTCTTAAAAAGTCAGGTGGTCGTAACCATTCTGGAAAAATGACTGTCCGAAATATCGGTGGTGGTCACAAGAGAAAATATAGAATTATTGACTTCAAGAGAAATAAGGAAGGTGTAGCAGCTGAAGTCAAGACAATAGAATATGATCCAAACCGTAGTGCATATATCGCATTAGTGCAATACAGCGACGGTGAGAAAAAATATATTCTTGCGCCAAACGGATTAACAGTAGGTGATTCTATTATGTCTGGTAAAGGAGCAATACCGGTTACTGGTAACGCTTTATACTTAGCAGATATTCCTTTAGGTGCCTCGATTCACGCAATTGAACTAACACCAGGAAGAGGTGCTGCTTTAGCAAGAAGTGCTGGTACTTACGCTACTTTAACTGGTAGAGAAGGAAAATATGCTTCTGTAAAGTTACCTTCTGGTGAAGTTAGAAGAATCTTATTAAGTTGTAAAGCAGTTATTGGTACAACTTCTAATCCTGATCATGGCTTAACCGTATTTGGTAAAGCAGGTAGAAGAAGATGGATTGGTAGAAGACCTAGAGTTAGAGGTGTAGCAATGAACCCTGTCGATCACCCAATGGGTGGTGGTGAAGGTAAAGCTTCTGGTGGTCATCCAAGATCAAGAACGGGTATTATGGCGAAAGGTCAGAAAACACGTAATAATAAGAAGCATTCTACTAAGTTGATTATCTCTAAGAGAAAGACTAAGAAAAAATAAGCTGTAAAACAGTAAGCGGCGCTTAATTCTCAAGATGCTGTTTACAATAACCATAATATAAAATGGCAAGATCAATAAAAAAAGGGCCTTACGTATTTCATAAACTATTGAATAAAGTAGCGAAGGCTAAAGATTCTAATAGAAAGACAGTCATTAAAACATGGTCTAGAGCATCCATGATTATTCCTGACATGGTAGGGGAGACGATTGCTGTTCATAATGGCAAAACATTTATTCCTGTATTCGTTACAGAAAATATGGTAGGTCATAAGTTGGGGGAATTTTCTCCAACACGGAACTTTAGAGGACACGGAGGTAAGAAGCGTTAAGAAAGTTGATTAATTAATGATTATTAGATTATTGACTATAGCTAATAATTAATCAACTAATAATTAATCAACAAGTAATAATATTACAATCTAAATTTCATTTAAGATGGAAGCGGTAGCTAAATTAAAAAGTGTTCCAATGTCTGTGCGTAAAATGCGCCAAGTAGTGGACAATATAAGAGGAAAGGATATTGAAACTGCCTTGAATTTATTGAGGTTTACCAAGCGAGAATCTGCAGAATGGTTGGAGAAACTATTATTATCTGCGATTGCTAATTGGGAATACAAAACTGGTGGTATTGAAAGTTCAGATGATTACGATTTGTATATCAAGACTGCTTTTTCTGACGCTGGCTCTCAATTAAAACGGTTTAGACCTGCACCTCACGGTAGAGCGCATAGAATTAGAAAGCACTCTTGTCATGTAACCTTAGTGGTTGAAAATAGAGTAGCTTTACCTGATGCTGTGGAAGAAGAAGAAGAGGATATTGCTGAACTTGCTGAAGAATAAAAAATTAAGTAATAAGTAAATATATAGATGTGCCGTAAATATTTTAGAAAACAATCTAGTTCTCTAATTTATCTAACTAAAACACATTTTTAATTTTACATTTTATCCAAGTAATTATGGGTCAAAAGACAAATCCAATAGGTAATCGTTTAGGATACATCAAAGGTTGGGAATCTAACTGGTACGGTGGAAAGAACTTTGCTGACAAGGTAGTTCAAGATGAAGAGATTAGACTATACCTTAGAGCGAGGGTTCAAAAAGGTGGTATCAGCCGAATCGGTATCGAACGTACGCTTAAGCGAATTACTGTAACTATCAATACTTCCAGACCTGGTATTATTATCGGTAAAGGTGGTTCAGAGGTTGACCGAATCCGAGAAGAGCTTAAAAAGCTGACTAAATCTGATGTACAAATTAACATCATTGAAATTAGAAAGCCAGAAATGGATGCCTACATCGTAGGTGAATCTATTGCTAAGCAAGTAGAGTCTCGAATTAATTACCGAAGAGCTATCAAGATGGCTATCCAGTCAACTATTAGAGCAGGCGCAGAAGGAATTAAGATAAGAATCTCTGGTAGATTGAACGGTGCTGAAATGGCTCGTTCTGAAGAATACAAAGAGGGGAGAACTCCTTTGCATACCTTTAGAGCGGATATTGATTATGCTTTAGTGGAAGCTTTAACTGTCTATGGTAAATTAGGTATTAAAGTTTGGATCTGTAAAGGAGAGATATTAGGAAAGATTGACTTGTTTAGCCAACCTGTTCCTAAGAAAGGTGGAGGCCAAGGCGGACGAGGTGGAAATAGAGGCGGAAACAGAGGCGGACGAGGTGGAAACCAAGGTGGACGAGGCGGAAATCAAGGCGGCAGACGTTAGGAGAATCCATAAAAAAAATGTACCTTTGCGCTTCTTTTCAAGAAGGGCGTAAATTAGTACGAAAAATAGCTGAATTTCTAGTGTTTTCAATGGTTTCACTAACTTAAGAAAACAATTACTAATAAGTCAATTACTTTTTTAAAGTATTTAATAAAATCTAAACTTTTCAGAAATGTTACAACCGAAAAGGACGAAATATAGAAAGCAGATGAAAGGCCGATATAATGGCCTATCTTACCGTGGTAACAAAATTTCTTTTGGATCTTTTGGTTTGAAAGCGGTAACTGCAGGGAGATTGACTAGTCGTCAGATTGAAGCTGCGCGGATTGCGATGACTAGATATATGAAGAGAGAAGGTAAGGTATGGATTCGGGTATTTCCTGATAAGCCGATTACTTCTAAGCCCTTAGAGGTTCGGATGGGTAAAGGTAAAGGTGGATTAGACCATTATGTTTGCCCTATTAAGCCAGGAAAAATCATGTTTGAGTTGGACGGCGTGCCTTTAGAGGTGGCAAAAGAAGCTTTGAGATTAGCTGCTCAAAAACTTCCTGTTTTAACAAAATTTGTAATAAGACCTGATTTTGTAGTTTAAATTTAAAATTTCAAGGATTCTGACCTATTTATTTATCGAATACTTTCAAAGTGACTGATAAATAATTCAGATTCCGACAAACCATAATTATAATGGCAAGTAAAAAGTTTTTGGAATTAAAAGAATTTACTGATGAAGAATTGGTAAATGAATTACAGGCAACGCAAGCTGCTCATCAAAAACTCGAATTCGATCATACCATTAAAGGATTGGATAATCCTTTACAATTGAGAGAAACTCGAAGAGATGTTGCTCGATTAAAGACAGAAGTTAGAAGAAGAGAGGTGGAGAAAATGACTCCAGAGCAAGTCGATGGTCGTTCAAAAATTAGAGCTAGAAGAAGAAAAGCATAAAGATTGTAATGATTGTGTGATTGTCAATGTGACACACTAACAATTTCAACAATTTAACAATCATCCCGATAACTATTGGGACAAAATTTAAGTTCTTATGTCAGTAGAAAGAAATTTAAGAAAGACAAGAGTTGGTATTGTGACTAGCTCCAAAATGGAAAAGTCAATTACTGTTTCCATCGAACGTAAAATTCAGCATCCAATTTACGGGAAGTCGCTTAAGCGAACTAAAAAATTCATTGTTCATGATGAAGAAAATACCTGTAATGAAGGAGATACTGTTAAAATAATGGAAACTCGTCCATTAAGCAAGCGCAAGAAATGGCGTTTGTTAGAAGTAATCGAAAGAGCAAAGTAACATTGCGAGTTGCGTGTTGCGGATTGTGGACTATTTCCTCTTTATCCAAAACATTTGCTTGTGATACTAAATATTTTTCTTTTAAAAGCGGTGGTTCTAAGAAAACCACAAGGATAAAGAAAGTGTAATGATACAACAAGAATCAAGATTAAAAGTAGCTGATAATAGTGGCGCTAAAGAAGTGCTATGTATCCGCGTATTAGGTGGGTCGAAGCGTCGCTATGCCTCCATTGGTGACGAAATCGTTTGTACGGTGAAGGATGCTTCTCCCGGTGGTTTGAAAAAAGGTACTGTTTCTAAAGCAGTTATCGTTAGAACCAGAAAAGAGATTCGTAGAAAAGACGGTTCTTATGTCCGTTTTGATGATAACGCAGTTGTTTTATTAAATGCTGGTGGAGAACCTAGAGGAACTCGTATTTTCGGTCCTGTAGCAAGAGAATTGAGAGATAAGGATTATATGAGAATTGTTTCATTAGCTCCAGAAGTACTTTAATTCATTAATAGTACTAATAAACTAAAGAATAGCGATGGCTAATACTAAATTAAAAAAATCTCCGAAATTGAATATCAAGAAAGGAGATAGAGTACTTGTAATTGCAGGTGCTGACAAGGGGGTTGAAGGCGAAGTGCTAGAAATCTTTACTGGCAAGCAACGCGCAATTGTTGATCAAGTAAATATTGTTAAAAAACATACCAAACCGACTCAGGACAATCCTGGAGGAATCAATGAGGTTCCTGCTCCAGTTCATATTTCTAACTTAATGTTAATTGACCCTAAATCAGGGGAAGCAACTAGAGTTGGACGTAAATTGGTAGACGGTAAATTGGTAAGATTTTCAAAGAAATCAGGAGAAATTATTAGATAATGAGCTACGTTCCTAGATTAAGATCAAAGTATCATGATGAAATTATTGGAAAATTGAAAGAACAATTCCAATATAAATCAATCATGCAAGTGCCTAAGTTGCAAAAGATTTGTTTAAATCAAGGTGTTGGTGCTGCCACTCAAGATAAGAAGATGGTAGATAATGCTTTGAATGAAATGACAATGATTGCAGGTCAAAAGGCAGTTTCTACTAAAGCAAAAATTTCTGTCTCTAACTTTAAGTTGAGAGAAGGAATGCCAATTGGTACAAGAGTAACCTTACGACAAGATAGAATGTATGAATTCTTAGATCGTTTGATTACTGTTGCGCTACCACGGGTTCGTGACTTTAGAGGTGTTAATGATAAAAGTTTTGACGGTAGAGGTAATTATTCAATGGGAATTACAGAGCAAATTATTTTCCCAGAGATTGTCCTTGACAAGATTAACAAAATCACAGGTATGGATGTTACTTTCGTAACTTCTGCCAATACTGATGAAGAAGCTTATGCTTTGCTAAAGGCATTTGGTATGCCTTTTAAGAATGCAAAATAATTAATGGTTGATGTGTATAATTGACAATTAAGTTTTTATACCATAAAACCGCATTATAAATCCCGATAAATCGGGGAAACCATATAAGATGGCTAAAAAATCAATTATCGCCAGAGAAAGAAAGCGAGAGCGTTTAGTCGAAAAATATGCTGACTTACGTAAGACGCTTAAAGAAGCAGGAGATTGGGATGCATTGGATAAACTTCCAAGAAATTCTAATAAAATTCGTTTGCACAACCGTTGTAAGTTAAGTGGTCGTCCAAAGGGATATATGAGAATGTTTGGCATTTCTCGTGTTGCTTTCAGAAAAATGGCTTTGAACGGAAAAATTCCGGGTATCAGAAAAGCGAGCTGGTAATTCAGTACGCAATTCTAAGTAGGCAGTAATAGATTACTCAATAAAAGTAATTTATAATATACCTATTAACATTCTAATTTAAATTGAAAGTTATTACTAGGGTGAAAATTGTTTCAAACGAAGGTAAATAACTAACGATAATTAAAATGCGAACTTATTTATTAAATTTAAGTTTGATATTATTTATTAAGTAGCCTTAATAGACCTTATATGTAAAGTATTTAATCATTATTTGATTGTACTTTTACATTTTTAATTTAAATTTTTATATCTTAAATTAAACAAGGGGCTATACTGGTAAATTAAAATTTTAAAAATGACAGATCCAATTGCGGATTATTTAACACGCATTCGGAATGCTCAAACTGCTGGGCACAAGATTGTGGCTATTCCTGCCTCTAACTTAAAGAAGAGTATCACAGAGATCCTTTACGATCAAGGGTACATCCTAAAATATAGATTTACTGATGAGGGTAAGCAAGGAACAATTAATGTTGCCTTGAAATATGACCCAGCTTCTAAAAAGCCAGTTATCCAAAAACTAGGCAGAATCAGTAAACCAGGTTTAAGAAAATATGCTAAGGCTGATAAAATTCCTAGAATCATTAATGGTTTAGGTATTTGTATTGTATCTACCTCTAAAGGTCTAATGACCGATAAGCAAGCTCGTAATGAGAATGTAGGAGGGGAGTTACTTTGCTATGTATATTAATGAAATTCAACTTCAAATCAGATTCAAACTTGATTTAGTAAATTGAATTTGATTATTGAACTTGTCTTTCCATTTATTTTCAAACGAATAATATTTGAGTAATGTCTAGGATAGGAAAATTACCAATGAATGTTCCTGCTGGTGTTGAAATCAATGTGAGCAAAGGAAATTTAGTGACTGTAAAAGGTCCTAAAGGAGAATTAATGCAGCAGATTGACCCAGATTTGGGTGTAGGTATAGAAGATGGTGTATTAACCGTAACAAGACCGACGAACCAAAAGCGTCACCGTTCTATGCACGGTTTATACCGTTCTTTAATCTCTAATATGATTGAAGGGGTAACCAATGGTTATTCTAGCACCCTTGAATTAGTAGGGGTTGGATATAGAGCTACTAATTCAGGTAACTTATTAGAGTTATCTTTAGGATACTCTCACCCAGTTATGTTCTATGTTCCTTCTGATATAAAAGTAGAGACTAAATCTGAAAAAGGAAATAACCCAAAGGTTCTCCTTTCAGGTATTGACAAACAATTATTAGGTCAAGTAGCTGCTAAAATCAGAGCCTTTAGAAAACCAGAACCTTATAAAGGTAAGGGCGTTCGATTCTTGGGTGAAGAGATTAGAAGAAAAGCAGGTAAGACTGCGGGTAAATAATTATTAGTTGTTAATTATTGTAATTAATAATTAGTAACCAATAATGGACCAACAAATAATCTATAACTTAAATTACTGGTCAGCAATCAGTAATAGATAAAATAGTTGAAAATGAAGCTTACGAAAGCTAAAAGCAGAAGACGGATTCATAATAGAATCAGAAAGAAAATTCAAGGGACTGCTACTCGTCCTCGTCTTGCTGTATTCAGAAGTAATAAAGCCATTTATTGTCAATTAATTGATGATTTAAATGGAGTTACTCTAGCAGCGGCCTCTTCTTTAGAAAAAGAAATCGCAGCAGGTACTAGTAGTAAAACGGAACAAGCCACAGCTGTTGGTAAGCATTTAGGGGAAAGAGCAAAAAGCAAAGGCATTGAAGCTATCGTTTTTGATAGAGGTGGTTACCTTTATCATGGGAGAATAAAAGCTTTGGCTGACGGTGCTAGAGCAGGTGGATTAAATTTCTAAGAAAAATCTTAAATAATTTACCAAAAAAGTATTTAAGAAATTTAGTTGGTAGGTTTTCATACCTTACCTCCTTCAATTCATTAATCCTTACAATTGGTAACTATAAATTAGCATAATGGCAAAAAGGACTGATAATCGAGTCAAAGCTGCTGAGACAGACTTAAAAGAAAAATTAGTTAACCTTAATAGAGTTGCGAAAGTAACGAAAGGTGGACGTACTTTTAGTTTTGCAGCAATTGTTGTTGTAGGTGACGGAAAAGGAACAGTTGGTCATGGTCTTGGAAAAGCTCGTGATGTATCTGAATCAATTGCAAAAGCAGTAGATGACGCTAAGAAGAACTTAATTAAAGTGCCTATCCATAATGGTACCATTCCTCACGAACAGAAAGGAAAATACGGTGCGGGTAAGGTATTTATTAAGCCAGCAGCAGATGGTACAGGGGTAATTGCAGGTGGTGCAATGCGTGCAGTTTTAGAGATTGCAGGTGTTCAGAATGTATTGGCAAAATCTATGGGGTCTTCAAATCCTCATAACGTAGTGAAAGCTACAATTGATGCACTTAAGAGTTTACGGTCTCCAATGGAGATTGCAAAGTTAAGAGGTATCTCTATGGAAAAATTGTTTGAAGGATAATTAGTGTACAATGGTAGATGTTTTGCTACCGTTGGTACAAGTAATTTCCTTTAATGGATAGAAATTCAATATATTTGTATGCCCGTTCCGCTTAGTTAATATTGAATGAAAGGATCTTGAATTGTACTTTGTATCATTTAACATTCAATCAATTAAGATTATAACTAAGGAACGCTAAACCATTAATTATGGCAAAGGTAAAAGTCACACAAAAAAGGAGTGGTATTGATCGATCTAAGCGACAAAAAGCAACATTACATGCTTTGGGCTTAAGAAGAATCAACCATAGCGTAGTGCATGAATTAACACCTTCTATCGAAGGTATGATTAAAAAAGTGGCTCACTTGGTAGAAACTACGGAAGCCTAACTAAGAAACGTTAAATTCAATTAGCAAATTAAAGTTAATTAACTTAATTTGTAATCAATTTTCAGTTTTATAGTAAAGTTGTCTTGACCTATCTAAAAGATTAGGACTAACACTTTATTTTGAGCTTGATAAAAGAATAGGAAAAATGGAATTACATACTTTAAAGCCTGCAGCAGGAGCAACTAAAAATAGAAAAAGAATTGCTAGAGGTCCAGGATCTGGAAAAGGTGGAACTTCAACAAGAGGTCACAATGGGGCTAAATCAAGATCTGGTTGGAAATCAAAAAGAGGTTTCGAAGGTGGACAAATGCCTTTACAAATGCGTTTACCTAAGAGAGGATTTACGAATCCTAATCGGGTAGAATTTGTACCGTTTAATTTAGGTCGTTTGCAAGCAATTGCCGAAAAATATAGCCTTACTTCTATCACAGTTGAGAACTTGATAGAAAAAGGTTTGGCTAGAAAAAATGATCGCATCAAAATTTTAGGAGGAGGCGAACTTTCTTCAAAATTAGACGTAACAGTACATGCAATTTCTGCGGGTGCGAAAGCAGCTGTTGAAAGTAAAGGAGGAAATGTTAATCTAGTTTAAACTCGAAAAAATAACGCTCCATATTAATGGCGATTTATTTTTTTGTTTACAGAAAAGTTAATCCATGAAAAAGTTTATTGATACTCTAAGGAACATTTGGAAAATTGAAGAACTGCGTAAGCGGATTCTATTTACCTTGGTCATTTTATTAGTGTACCGCTTTGGTTCATTCATTGTTTTACCAGGCGTTATTCCATCTGTATTAGAAAATTCTACTTCATCAAACGCTAGTGATTTATTAGGTTTGATTAATGTTTTTACCGGAGGCGCATTTAATAATGCAGCAATTTTTGCCTTAGGTATCATGCCTTATATTACTGCATCTATTATCATTCAGTTGATGGGGTTTGCAGTACCTTACTTCCAGCGTTTACAACAAAAGGAAGGGGAATCAGGAAGAAAGAAAATAACGCAAATCACTAGATTACTAACCGTAGCAATTACGCTAGTACAAGGTGGTGGTTATTTAACTTATATACAAAGCCAAGGAGCAGTTGATCCTGCCATTCCAAAAAGTATCTTTTGGTTAGCTAATATTATCATTCTTTCTACAGGTACTATTTTCGCTATGTGGTTAGGAGAGAAGATTACTGATAAAGGTATTGGAAATGGTATCTCTTTATTAATTACTATTGGTATTATTGCAACTCTACCAGTTGCCTTAGTCTCGGAATTTACTTTACAATTAAGTAGTGGTAGCCCAATTGTATTCATTATTGAATTAGTGGCGCTATTCTTAGTAATTATGGTGACAGTACTGTTAGTACAAGGAGTGCGAAAAATTCCTATTCAATTCGCAAAGCGAATGGTTGGTAGAGGCGCTAACTCTATGCCAGTTGCAGGAGCTAGAGATTATATCCCATTAAAAGTGAATGCAGCAGGTGTAATGCCAATTATCTTTGCGCAAGCATTGATGTTCTTACCAGCGACCATTGCGCAATGGTTTATTGGGGAAGAAGCAGCAGCAAGCCCGTTCATGCAGGAACTAATTAATCCATTCTCTATAACTTCAAGCTTTTTAACCTTTTTCTTAGTTGTATTATTTACATACATCTATACGGCCTTATTGGTTAATCCTAAGCAATATGCAGAATACTTAAAGCGACAAAATGCTTTTATCCCAGGTATTAAGCCAGGCAAGCCAACTGCAGATTTTATCGATACAATTACTACTAGAATTACTTTCTGGGGGTCGTTATTCATTGGTTTTATTGCTATCCTTCCTTCTATCGCTGTAGGTTTTGGAATCAATGTTGCCTTTGCTATTTTCTTCGGAGGAACTTCTCTATTGATTTTAGTAGCAGTGGTGTTAGATACTTTACAACAGATTGAAAGCCATTTATTAATGAGAAAATATGATGGATTGGTTAAATCTGGAAAATTACAAAGTAGAAGTCGAATGCAAGGAATTGGTGCAAGTATGTAAGCTATGTTGGACAACAATTTTAAAATTAAACTTGTTAAAATATAAATTAATTACCAGCAGAGTTCTCTGTTGGTAATTTTTTGTTTAAAAACGTACAACGGATTGCTAATCCATTCTTTAAAGTTAAACATAAACTAGTCTGACTTCTGGCGATTTATAAAATGAATGGTCCGACTTCTGACTTCTTCAAAAAAGCTAAAAGTGGCAGCAGAAAAGAAAAAAGAAATCATCTATAAAACAGATGCTGAAATTGAATTAATCCGAACGAATTGTTTATTGGTTTCTAAGGCCTTAACCTTGGTCGCAGAATTGATTGGGCCAGGGGTTTCAGGTAGAATGATAGATGAACAAGCAGAGCAGTTAATTCGAGATCATGGCGGATTACCTGGATTTAAAGGACTATATGATTTTCCCGCAACATTGTGTGTTTCTAGTAATGAGCAAGTAGTACATGGTATCCCTTATGATAAAGAATTTAAGGACGGTGATATTGTATCAGTGGACTGTGGCGTATATATGAATGATTATTATGGTGATGCTGCCTATACGTTCTGTATTGGCGATGTAGATGAAAAAGTGATGGAATTATGTAGAATTACTAAGGCTTCTTTGTATAAAGGGATTGAGCAGGCCATAGTAGGTAAGAGAATAGGAGACATAGGGTTTGCTGTTCAAAACTATACGGAAAAACAGCATGGTTATGGAGTTGTACGGGATTTAGTTGGACATGGAGTTGGCAGAGTTTTGCACGAAGCTCCACAAGTGCCTAATTATGGTAGAAGAGGGAAAGGAGTGATGATGAAAGAAGGACTAGTTATTGCCATTGAACCAATGATTAATCTTGGACGAAAAGATGTTAAATCTTTTGAAGATGGAACGGTAATCACGAAGGATAGAAAGCCTTCTGCTCATTATGAACATACAGTGGCAGTTAGAAAAGAGAAGGCAGATATTTTATCCGATCATGCGCCAATTGAAGCGGCTATTTTGAAAAATCCTAACCTAAAGGAGGTAGCGGATATTTTATCTGTTTTGGTTTAACAGTTATCAGTTTTGTTATTTAGATACGGGATAACTGACTAACAAAAAACTGTTTATCGAAACTTTTATAGCAACTAAATAGCCCTAATTATTTATAGAATTACATTAAAGTGTGCCTAAGGTCATTTTTTTAATAAATACAATAGAATTTTTGCATACCAAATGTGGAAAATTATTTAAAATATTGTACCTTTGCACTCCAAAATTCGGATATGGCAAAACAAGGTTTAATTAAGCAAGACGGAATTATTGACGAAGCGTTATCTAACGCTATGTTTAGAGTACGTCTTGAAAACGAGCATAAGATTGTAGCAACTATTTCTGGGAAGATGAGAATGAATTATATTCGTATTTTACCAGGGGATAAAGTAGCAGTTGAAATGTCTCCTTACGATTTGACGAGAGGTAGAATTATCTACCGATATAAATAAAAATTTTGATTGTTTATTTTAATAAGTCAATCTATTAAAATTTTTCATCAAAACCAAAATTAATTTACAATGAAAGTTAGAGCTTCCATTAAAAAACGATCTGCAGATTGTAAGATTGTTAGAAGACACGGAAAGATTTACGTTATCAACAAGAAAAACCCTAGGTTTAAACAACGTCAAGGGTAATTTAATTTAAAGACTCTAAAAATTACCTATTGTTTTGATTCATTTTTTTCAAAATAATTGCAATAAGTAATTTTTATGTTTACTAATCTATTATAATTAATTAGTATGGCTCGAATTGCAGGTGTAGATTTACCTAAAAACAAGCGAGGCGTTATTAGCTTGACTTATATTTTTGGCATTGGTCCTTCTTTGTCTAAAGAAATTTTAGAAAGAGCAGGAATTGACGAAAGTACGAAAGTTCAAGACTGGACTGACGAAAATATCCGTATAATCACTAAGATGTTACAGGATGAATACAGAGTAGAAGGTGTACTTCGTTCTGAAATTCAAATGAATATCAAGCGATTGATGGACATCGGTTGTTACCGAGGTATCCGCCACCGTAAAGGATTACCACTTCGTGGTCAAAGAACGCAGACGAATGCTCGTACTCGTAAGGGTAAGCGTAAGACCGTCGCTAATAAGAAAAAAGCAACTAAATAATTTCAACCTACTGAAATCCAGTCTATTGGTGTCGAGACTTTTATCTAGTCTCACCTTCAATAGTCCATTTCGTAGAGAACCTAATTTATTATGGCAAAGAATAGAGCAGCTAAAAAGCGTAAAGTAAGGGTAGAACCTGAAGGTATCATTTTTATCAAAGCAAGTTTCAATAATATTATTGTTTCTATCGCTAACAAACAAGGTCAAGTTATTTCTTGGGGTTCTGCTGGTAAAGCTGGCTTTAGAGGATCTAAGAAGAATACACCTTATGCAGCACAGATTGCCGCTTCAGATGCAGCAAAAGTAGCACATGAAGCAGGAATGAGATCAGCGACTGTTTTAGTAAAAGGACCTGGTTCTGGTAGAGAAGCTGCTATTCGTGCAGTAGATGCTTCTGGCATTAAAATCACGCAAATCAAAGACGTTACACCAATTCCTCATAATGGTTGTCGTCCACCTAAAAAGAGAAGAGTATAATAGTGTTGGTAATTAGTGATTTGTTTTTAATAATCTACTAACTCCAATTTATCCACTATTCTATTTATATACTTTAAAAATAAAGTAAATTTTACTTGATTCATTAACAGGGTTTATAAAGATTCTTTAAGGAATTGTGCTAAAGGTAACTTGACTTCTGACAGAAAAAATATTTTTCGGTCTGACGGCTGAATCCTTTTTAACATTCAACTGAATCGTTTTTATTAATCCACAGTCTTTAAAAAAATGGCTAGATATACTGGACCTCGTGCAAAAAAAGCAAGAGCACTAGGGGAACCAATTTTTGGTTTTCAAAAAGCATTTGAAAGAAAAAAGTACGCACCAGGTCAACATGGTAATACTCGTAGAAAGAAGCAAGGCTCTGACTACGGCGTGCAATTAAAAGAAAAACAAAAAGCAAAATATACTTACGGTGTATTAGAACGACAGTTCCGTAACTTGTTCGTGACAGCTAATTCTAAAAAAGGCATTACTGGTGAAGTTTTACTTCAGTTGTTGGAAGCAAGATTAGACAATACTGTTTATCGAATGGGGATTGCACCTACCAGAAGAGCAGCTAGACAATTAGTTTCTCACCAACACATTACAGTAAACGGTGTGGTTACGAATATTCCTTCTTGTCAATTAAGATCGGGCGATGTGATTGCTGTTAGAGGAAAATCTCAAGGATTAGAAGTCGTAAGAGATAGTGTAGCAAGCAACAAAGCTGGGGTTAAGAAATTTGGTTGGTTAGAATGGAATTCTGACAAAATGCAAGGTAAGTTTATGGCTTACCCAGATAGAGACCAAATTCCAGAAAAAATTAACGAACAGTTAATCGTCGAATTATATTCTAAGTAATTATCGATTTTATCGGATCGTGATACGGTGGTGTTTTTCATTAGAAAAGTACATAACACGGTATCACGATTCGTGCGTTTTATACTTTTCTTTGAAGATTCGGTAAAATTTCAATTGGCGGCTTTTCAATAAGCCTATTTTACAATTTTACATCTCACATTTTTCCATCCTATCAAAGCAAAAAGGTTATGAGTATTTTAAGTTTCCAGAAGCCAGATAAAATTGTAATGCAGAAGTCTGATGACTTCGAGGGGGTGTTTGAGTTCAAACCATTAGAACCTGGTTTCGGACAAACAATTGGTAATTCCTTAAGAAGAGTTTTATTATCTTCTTTAGAGGGTTTTGCTATTTCTGCAATTCGGATTGCAGGTGTTGACCACGAATTCTCTACTGTTAAAGGTGTTGTAGAAGATGTGGTGGATATTATTTTGAATTTAAAACAAGTCCGTATTAAGCAATTATTGGCGGATGAAAATATCTCTAGCGAGAAAATTTACCTTACTATTAGTGGTAGAGAAGAGTTTAAAGCAGGGGACATTGAAGAACACACGAATGTATTTAAGGTAATGAATCCTGATTTGGTAATTTGCCACATGGAGCCTTTTGTATCTTTAGAACTTGAATTAACGGTCACTAAAGGTAGAGGATATAAGCCAGCGGAAGAGAATTTACCAAAGGATGCACCAATCGGTGTTGTACCAGTTGATGCGATTTATACGCCTATCAAAAATGTGGCTTATAAAGTATCTAATACAAGGGTAGAACAAAGAACGGATTACGAATTATTGACGATTGAAGTAAAGACAGATGGTACTATTCACCCTGAAGATGCAATTAAAGAAGCTTCTAGAATCTTAATCCAACACTTGATGTTGATTACAGATGAGAATATTACTTTTGATGATGCTTCTACTCGGGAAGAAAATATCGTAGATGAGCACATCTTACACATGAGAAAGTTATTAAAGACTTCACTAGAAGACTTAGACCTTTCTGTACGTGCTTACAACTGTTTAAAAGCAGCGAAAATCAATTCTCTTGGAGAAATGGTTCGATACGATACCCACGAATTATTGAAGTTCAGAAACTTTGGTAAGAAGTCGTTAGTAGAAATTGAAGAATTATTACAAGATAAAGGCCTTACTTTCGGTATGGACTTATCTAAATATAAATTAGACGAAGATTAATATTGTGATTGGTGACTGGTAATTAATGATTAGTTGACCAGTCCGATTCATAAAATGTAGTAACTACTCTATATTAAATTATAGCGTAGTGCTGCGAAGTTCACAAATTCATTCATTTTTAGAGAACGATTTTTCTAATAATGGGAATACAGCCGCTTTGCGGTTCTCTCCCTTGAATGTTCCCCGAACATTCATCCTTCGGAATCGGTCGTTCATCTTATAAACTATTGTCATGAGACACGGTAAAAAGTTTAACCACTTAGGTAGACAACAAGGACACAGAAGAGCCTTACTAAAAAACCTTTCTATTGCATTGATTGAGCACAAAAGAATCAATACAACTTTAGCAAAGGCAAAGGCGTTAAGAATTCACTTAGAGCCCTTAGTGACTAAATCAAAAACTAATTCAACGCACTCTAGACGGGTTGTTTTTAGATATTTACAAAATAAGTTTGCCGTTCAAGAACTATTCGATGTAATTTCTGCAAAGATTGCAGATAGACCAGGCGGATATTTAAGAATCATCAAAACTGGATTCCGAAAGGGAGATGGTGCGGAAATGGCAATGATTGAATTTGTTGATTTCAATGATGTATTCACTAATGAAAAAGGTGGTGAAGAAACAAGTAGCAAAAAATCTAGACGTTCAAGAAGAGGGAAGAAAGCTGCTGCTGCGACTACTGAAACAGTAGTTGAGAATGTAGAAGGCGACGATCCTGAATTAGCGAAAGCGGACGACTAATAAAATATAGCGGCATCATTTGGTGCTTATATAAGATATAAAAGGGCGATACTAGTTTTAGTGTCGCCCTTTTTGTATTGTATGGACTGTCAATTTGAAAATTTTACATTGAAAATTGAAACTTGTTAAAAAAATAAGCCTTATCATTCTTTTCTACCTCCTTTCCCCTTATCTTTGCGCCAATTTTAAAAAAGAATGAAGGCCTAACCAAATAAATACCCTAATTTTAACTAAAAAGTTATACTCTATGCAACAGGTACCTGCCGTTTTATTATTAGAAGATGGAACAACCTTTCATGGAAAATCTGCTGGAAAAATAGGGACAACCGCTGGCGAAATTTGTTTTAACACAGGCATGACTGGTTATCAAGAAATTTTCACAGACCCTTCTTATTTTGGACAATTATTGGTCGCTACCAATGCCCATATTGGTAATTATGGTATCAAGAGTTCAGAAGCAGAGTCCAAGAATATTAAAATTGCAGGTTTAATCTGCAAAAATTTCACCCATCAATATTCTCGGAAAAAAGGAGATGCTTCCATTCAAGACTACTTTGAAGGAGAAAAATTAGTCGGTATTTCTGATGTCGATACTCGAGCTATTGTTAAACATATTCGTAGCAAGGGAGCGATGAATGCCATTATTTCTTCTGAAACGACGGACTTAAAAGAACTAAAAAAGCAATTAAAGAAAGTACCGAATATGGAAGGTTTAGAACTAGCCTCCGTCGTAAGTACTAAAGAAGCTTATTCTCTTGGTGACCCCAGTTCGAAATATAGAATTGCGGCGTTAGATTTGGGTATCAAGAAAAATATCTTAGAATGCTTTGCTTCCAGAGATTGTTACATAAAAGTATTTCCAGCTAAGACCTCTTTTAAGGATTTAGAAGCATGGAAACCAGATGGCTACTTTTTGTCAAATGGCCCAGGCGACCCTGCTCCAATGAAATATGCGGTGAGAACAGCGAAAGCCATCTTAAAGAAAGATAAGCCTTTATTTGGTATCTGTTTAGGTCATCAAATTTTAGCTTTAGCAGTAGATATCCCTACCTATAAAATGCATCATGGACATAGAGGTATCAATCACCCAGTAAAGAATATTATTACTGGAAAGTGTGAGATTACTAGTCAAAATCATGGTTTTGGTGTAAGTCCAGATGCGATTAAGGCGAATAGTGATAAGGTGGAAATTACACATAAGAATTTGAATGATGACACAATTGAAGGAATCAGAGTCATCGGGAAAAATGCCTTCTCGGTACAATACCATCCAGAAGCATCTCCTGGACCACATGATTCTCGATATTTATTTGACTTTTTTATAGAATTAATGGAAAAAGAGAAGTAATGCTTTTCTTGCATTTTTTTCTATTGCCCGACCATTAGAATAGCCAAATTAGTTTTAAAACTTATTGCAAAATTTTAAGCTTTTATAACTAAGAGCTTGGGAGTTAACTCCCTTAAAAACTTAACTTTAAAAATTATGAGTAATATTTTAGATATTCGCTCCAGAGAAATTCTAGATTCAAGAGGAAACCCTACAGTTGAGGTAGAAGTTTTAACGGATGATGGTCATTTGGGTCGAGCAGCTGTACCTTCTGGTGCATCTACTGGAAAATATGAGGCAGTAGAATTAAGAGATGGTGATAAAAAACGTTTCCTTGGAAAAGGCGTACTAAATGCTTGTAGAAATATTGAGGAAATTATCCGAGAAGAGTTGATTGGTGTTGAGGTATTTGAGCAGATTTATATTGATAATATTATGCTTGAACTGGATGGTACACCGAATAAATCTAAATTAGGCGCGAATGCTATTCTAGGTGTTTCTATGGCAGTAGCTAAAGCAGCAGCAGCAGCAGCAGGACAGCCTTTATACAGATATATCGGTGGGGTAAATGCACATGTATTGCCTGTACCAATGATGAATATTTTGAATGGTGGTTCTCATGCAGATAATAGCATTGATTTTCAGGAATTTATGGTCGTGCCAGTAGGAGCAGATTTCTTTTCTGAAGGATTGAGAATGGGGGTAGAGATATTCCATAGTTTAAAGGCAGTATTAAAGAAGAAAGGATATTCTACGAATGTAGGAGATGAAGGTGGGTTTGCACCAAATATTAAATCTAATAAAGAAGCGGTGGAAATTGTATTGAAATCAATCGAAAACGCAGGATATAGACCAGGCGAAGATGTGATGATTGCGATGGATGCAGCAGCTTCTGAATTTTATAATTCAAAAGAGAAAGTATACCACTTCCATCAATCTACTGGAGATAAACTGTCTTCTTCTGATATGGTTTCTTACTGGGCAGATTGGGTAAAGAAATATCCTATCTTCTCTATTGAGGATGGTTTGGATGAAGATGATTGGAAAGGATGGAAAGCATTGAATAAAAAATTAGGAAAGAAAGTACAATTAGTAGGAGATGATTTATTTGTAACGAACACTAAGCGTTTACAAAGAGGAATCGACGAAGGTAGTGCGAATTCTATTTTAATTAAAGTAAATCAAATCGGTACGCTAACAGAAACAATCGATGCGGTAAACATGGCGACTAGAAATGGCTTTACAAGTGTTATGAGTCACCGTTCTGGAGAAACAGAAGATACAACGATTGCTGATTTAGCAGTTGCTTTAAATACAGGACAAATCAAAACAGGTTCTGCTTCTCGTTCTGATAGAATTGCAAAGTATAACCAGTTATTGAGAATTGAAGAAGAATTAGGCGATTCTGGTATCTATCCAGGTAAAGCTTTATTAGGATAAACGAGTTGCCAGTTGCGAGTTACTAGTTGTTGCTAATAATTGATAATTGGAGAAAGAATTATAATTAGTAGATTTTAAATAATTAATATTAATTCAAATTTTAACCCGCAACTGGCAACCCGCAACTGTTCAATTTTTTTGCTAAATTGAGGATTCTTATAAACGAAGAGGAATGGAGTGGCGTTGACCCCTTCAATCCTTATCTACTTCAGTCCTTCAATCCTTATAAAATACTATGGCGAAAATTAGAAGCAATCCATTTAAACCACTAATCAGACAAATTCCTGCGCCGATTAGAAACCGTTATTTTTTAGTATTGGTTTTCTTTTTTGCTTGGTTAATTTTCTTTGATAAACATAATGTGTGGACGCAATATCAATTGCAAACATCCTTGGATAAATTAAAATCAGATAGGATTTTTTATGAAGAAAAAATCCAAGAAGTAAAAGAAGAAGCGGATGATATTGCATTGAATAAGGAAAAATTTGCTAGAGAAAAGTACTATATGAAGAAGAAGAATGAAGATGTTTTTGTGATAGTTCGAGAAGAATAAGGAGTCGTTAAAGAAAGTAGAATTTATTATATATTTGCGCTCAATTAACAAATTTAATCATTAACTGGGATAAGCATATTCCAAACAGTTGAATTTTCATCCTGTTTAATTTTGCAAATCCTGTCATCTTATAAATTTTATGGCTGTTTTATTAGATAGTAGTTCAAAGGTTATTGTTCAAGGTTTTACTGGAAAAGAAGGTTCTTTCCATGCTGGACAAATGATTGAATATGGTACCAATGTAGTAGGCGGTGTAACACCAGGAAAAGGTGGGCAAATGCATTTGGACAAACCTGTATTCAATACAGTTCAAGAAGCAGTTGCTAAGGCAAGAGCTAATACTTCTGTTATTTTTGTACCTCCAAGATTTGCAGGAGATGCGATTATGGAAGCAGCGGATGCTGGTATCAAAGTGATTATCTGTATTACGGAAGGTATTCCCGTACAAGATATGGTGAAAGTGAAAGCTTACCTTAGCAATAAATCTTGTCGTTTAGTTGGACCTAATTGCCCAGGCGTAATTTCTCCAGGATTGGCTAAGTGTGGTATTATGCCAGGCTTTATCCATAAACAAGGAAGAATTGGTATTGTTTCTCGTTCTGGAACATTGACTTACGAAGCAGTTGACCAAGTGACGAAAGCAGGTATGGGACAATCTACTTGTATTGGTATCGGCGGTGATCCAATTATTGGTACAACTACGAAAGAAGCAGTTCAATTATTAATGAATGATCCTGATACAGATGGTATCATCATGATTGGTGAAATCGGTGGTGGTATGGAAGCAGAAGCTGCTCGATATATCCAAAGATATGGTACGAAGCCAGTTGTTGGTTTTATCGCTGGTAAAACAGCACCTGCTGGTCGTACAATGGGACATGCTGGTGCAATTATCGGCGGAGAAGAAGATACCGCAGAAGCTAAAATGAAAATTATGGCAGAATGTGGTATTCACGTAGTACAAACACCAGCAGAAATTGGTAGCACTATGAAAAAAGCAATGGAGCAATAATCATTAATGATTATGCCTTATTATAGCAATAAAAAAGGGTATTCCGATTACGGGATACCCTTTTTGCATGTACTAATTCATTTGCTTAAAAATCTGCTGTGAAACAAAATCCGTTGGGATATGCTATTTTGTTCGTTCTCCCACAAAACTATCTTCCTTATATTTAAACAAGATATTAAAAGTAGTTAAACTACCATAGATTCTAGTAATATACTGTTGTAGATTCACCTTTTCCTCATCACTCATCTTTTTGTTGGCATTGATTCTTTGTTCCATCACTCTTATTCTATCTCTGACCATGACTATCTTGTGGAAAAACGTTTCTATAGAAATTTCCTTTCCTTGTAAATCAGGATCAATTGGTTTTAAAATCATCGTACCACTTTTCCATTTATCTGCTAAAGGTATGATTTCGGTAGCATCTGACCAGTTGCGTAAAATCTTCATCAAGGACTTTTCTGCCTCGGTATAGGTCACATTTGATTCAGCAGGAATCGCCGCAATAACTTCCCATTTATCATAATCTTTTCCTACTAATTTAATCCCATAGGTTTGAAAACAGACATCATAAGCGGCAAGATGTAATCGGATGATTACCCCAAATCCAAATGCTGGATGCTTAATTCTTGAACCAACTCCTAGTATTTCACTCATTTTGTACGACTTTTATATTATTTTAATTTATTATATAAAATAATTACGAACATGAATTTCGATTGTTGCGTTAAATTAGTTACACCTTTGAATCACTATACCAACAAAGAATGCTATTAGAAAAGACTGTCCAAAAAAGAGCCTTAACTTTCTTAGAAAGGTATTATAATAATCGTTTTGTCTACAGGAAAATATTTGTCGCCGCAGAAGTACGTACCAAAAAAACGTTTGGTGGAAAAAGAGCGGATGGCCTATTGGCTTTTCAAGGTCGAGTAACGGGTAAACCTTATGTGGTTTCGATGGAGGCCAAATCTATTAAAACTTTACCTGCCATTAAGCCTTATCAAGATATGCAGCGATGGTGGTATAATACCCTTCGTTTTGCTTTGTTTTTAGGATTTGGAAGTGGTTTGTTTTATATTGTAGGTCAAGCGCAAAATCAGTTGACTTTTTTAGTTCCGATTATTTGGTGCTTATTGGCGGGAATGACTTTTGGTTTATTGACTTGGGGAAGTTATCGACATAAAACAGTTGATGTGATTACGCAACTCAAACAGTATCCTGCTAATGAACAATGGCTGGCTTTTTCTAAAGATGCGTTTAAAGCTTTGACGGAAGAGAAACGGAAAATGCTGCAAAAAATATGTCAATATCGAGGAATTGGTTTATTATTAATAGGGAAGAATGCTAATACGGAAGTGCTTTCTAAACCTAAACAAAGATGGTACTGGTTTTGGGATGCTCGGGGGAATTGGCAATGGATTAGTGATTATTTGATTTATTATAGTAAAGAACAGGAGATTCGGAGCGCTATCTGAATATTATTGTAGTTTAGACATTTCTATCCGAGTTCTATAATAAGAATGACTCCACTACGTTTTGTGAAATCGTCAAAGAATCTTTTAATGACAAAAAAATCAGTTATATTCGTATTATGAAATTAAAATCACCAGAAAAGGAAGAAGAGATTTATAGAGTGGTGCTAGAAATTACAGCGGATGTGGGATTGGCGGGACTAAAGATGGCTAATATTGCCAAGCAAGCAGGTTTTGCGCATGGAACGGTATATATTTGCCAACTGCCAACTGAAATACTGCCAACTAGTAACGTATATCCTCCGCTCGCTCTCCAATATAAAAACTAAAAGACCAACCTACTCGGAAACCTACTAATACATCAAAACGGCTAGTATTATCTTTACTTTGGGCAGCAAAATTAATATTTCGTCTATTTTTGGTGAAACCTTCTGTTAATTCAAATCCAGCAAAAAAATTAATGCCTGTGATTCGATTAAGTTGTTGATAACCAATAAATTGCTCAAAGGATAGGCCATTACTCAATTGGTCATAACCTTTGATTAATTCCCCTTTGAGTTGGTCTGCTGCGCCCGTTTCATCCTGAATCCTTACTTTATGCTGTAGTAAACCAGCACCGAGTGTTAATCGAATACCAGCCCGTTTATTTTTATTGGATAAATTGAATAACTTCCCTACATGTCCACCCGCATAAAAACCTCGTTCTCTTAAAAAAACTTCGGCATAAGTGGCTTGTCCAGCTCCAAGACTACCCAATATAAAACCGTCCGAATCTCGTAAACTTAGCAGTACATCTTCTTTGACCGTATTACCAAATAGATTATTTCCTTTTAAACCAAAAATGAAGTTCTTTTTTTCCGTCATAAAATCTAAACCTCCACCAAGGCTAAAATTATTTCCAAACCTATTACTTAGATCACCTCCTGGCAGATGAGCGCCATAAGTCATATTAAGCGTAATGACATTATAGGTATTAATGGAATTTCTTTGAGCAAAACAGAGTGTACTCCATAGACAATAACTTAATAATAAGGAATATTTTTTTATCAATTTAACTTTCATATAATAAGTAAGGACTTGATTCTAAAAGATAATAAATAATTGTTTTTTGTTAAATTAAATACAAATTTAATCAATCAAAAAGACTTGTGTATGGACACATCGTGACGGTACAATTTTTGTTGTTATTTGATTAATTTTCAATTAACTAACGTCTTGGTAACCTATTAATTACTAATGGAGTATAATAGTTGTGCGTTAATTTTTGGGTAAATATATTGAGAAAATTAAAAACACATAAATCAAAATCATGAAAAGAATCTTAATTACTGGAGCGGCTGGATTTTTAGGCTCTCATTTATCTGATCGCTTTATTAAAGAAGGCTATCATGTTATAGGAATGGATAATTTGTTAACGGGCGATATAAAGAATATTGAGCATCTTTTTCCTTTACCACAATTTGAATTTCATCACCACGACATTACTAAATATATTCATGTCGCTGGTGAATTAGATTATATTTTACACTTTGCTTCTCCTGCTAGTCCGATTGAGTATTTAAAAATGCCGATTCAGACAATGAAAGTAGGTGCATTAGGTACGCATAATGTATTGGGGGTAGCGAAAGCAAAAGGCGCTAGAATTTTAGTTGCTTCTACTTCCGAAGTATATGGAGACCCATTAGTACATCCTCAAGTAGAAGAGTATTGGGGAAATGTGAATCCAATTGGCCCAAGAGGCGTTTATGATGAAGCGAAACGTTTTTTAGAGGCAATTACAATGGCTTATCATACGTATCATAAAGTAGAAACTAGAATTATTCGTATTTTTAATACTTATGGGCCTCGAATGAGAGTAAATGATGGACGAGTATTACCTGCGTTTTTCTCTCAAGCTATTCGTGGCGAAGGGTTGACGGTATTTGGAGATGGTTCACAAACTCGTTCTTTCTGTTATGTGGATGATTTAGTAGAAGGCATTTACCGTTTGTTGATGAGTGATTATGATATGCCTGTGAATATCGGTAATCCTGATGAGGTAACGATTAAAGAATTTGGTGAAGAAGTCTTGGCAATGGTTGGGAATCCTAAAGCGAAGTTAATCTATAAAGAATTACCAACAGATGATCCTAAAAAACGTAAACCTAATATTACTAAAGCTAAAGAAATTTTAGGTTGGGAACCAAAAGTATCTAGAGCAGAAGGTATGAAACGAACTTATGAATACTTCAAGACAGTCGTTAAAGTGGATGAGGTCGTAGAAGCTTAATTTATAGCGCCAAGCATCGCTTGGTTAAAATGATAACTATTATTCCAAAATACCAAGCTGGAGCTTGGCACTACAAAAATTAGAACATGAAAATACTCATTACAGGCGGAGCAGGATTTATTGGTTCGCACTTAGTTAGATTAATGGTGAATAAATATCCAGATTATCAAATTGTGAATTTGGATAAATTAACCTACGCAGGTAATTTAGAAAACCTGAAAGATGTTGAAAATGCACCCAATTATACTTTCGTAAAAGGAGATATTACGGATGCGGAATTAATGCAAGAACTATTTCAGGATTTTCAATTTGATAGTGTTATTCATTTAGCCGCAGAATCTCACGTAGATCGTTCCATTGCTGATCCAATGAGTTTTATCACAACTAATATTGTTGGTACAGTTAATTTGTTAAACGCTGCTAGAAATATATGGAAAGAAAGTGGATACGAAGGTAAACGATTTTATCATGTTTCTACCGACGAAGTCTATGGCACTTTAGGTGAAACAGGTTTGTTTACCGAAGATACGGCTTATGACCCACGTTCTCCTTATTCTGCTTCTAAAGCGAGTTCTGACCATTTAGTAAGAGCGTATTACCATACTTATGGTATGCCGATAGTCATTTCTAATTGTTCTAATAATTATGGTCCTTTTCAGTTTCCTGAAAAGTTGATTCCATTGGTAATTAATAACATCAAGCATAAAAAGCCACTACCAATTTATGGCAATGGAAAATATACGAGAGATTGGCTATGGGTTGGTGATCATGCTACAGCAATTGATACCGTTTTCCATAAGGGGGCTAATGGAGAAACTTATAACATTGGTGGTAATAATGAATGGCAAAATATCGACCTAGTCCGAATACTTTGTGATACGGTTGATGGTTTATTAGGCAGAAGAGTAGGGGAGGCGCAAGAATTAATCACTTTTGTGAAAGACCGCCCTGGGCATGATAAACGCTATGCGATTGATGCGACCAAAATCAAAGACGAATTAGGTTGGGAACCTGCGGTGCAACCAGCAGAAGGGATGAAGGAAACCGCTCAATGGTATTTGGATAATACGGAATGGATGGAGCGAGTGACTTCTGGTGCTTATCAGCAATATTATGAAAAGCAGTATTCTTAGGAAAAGATAAACTATAAATGATGAATGATGAATTGGTAAGGTGTTGATTCTTTATGGAATAATTCCAGCATTTACTTTTCGTTGAGAAACAAAAATGGCTTGTGAGCGTGATGCTGGCAAGCCATTTTTAATTTAGAATCCTTATTTATTGAAATATGAATCCAATTTTCTATTCAACTCGCAACCCCAATCATTTATCAAAAAAACTAGGAAATAAGTCAGGGCAACCCCAAAATTCAATCACAGCAATTACAGGGTGGTTAAAAATATTTTCTTTTTCTCTCAGCATATTTTGCTCCTCAAAAGAAAAGCTATCAATTAATTTATTATAATCTTTTAAAATTAAAGAATGATGACTGGTTGGATCTGTTTTTTTCTTTAGAAATTTTCGTTTAGTATCTTGTGATTCTTCATTAGCGGTAATAGCTACTTTCTTTTTTAATTTAAAGTATTGTTGTTCTTTATGAGGTAGGCTAGCCAATGCTTTTAATCTAAATTGATAAATTTCTCTATCTAAACTAATAATTTGTATGGCTTTGTTGGACGTGAAATCCATGATGCTCTCAGGAGCATTTTCTGATATTCTTTTCTTCATATCACAAGCATAAAAAAGGGTTACTTCTTCATTCTTCCTGCCTTGATTTTTTCTGAATTCACCGAGGACTTTTCCACCAGAAGTGCTTTTAAAAAGGCTATCTCGCCGATTTAACAAAATAGCTAATTTAATAGTATTGGTAATCGTCGGGTTTTCCATGACGCTAGGCTGCATTTTTTCCAAACGCTCTAAATCAGCCTTATCTTTTTGATAAATTTGTTGAGTCTCCTTTATTTTCTTACTTTTCCATTGGACTAATGCGACTCTAAGATGTTCGTTATTTAATTTTTTTAAAATTGGATGTAAAGATTCATTTAGTAAATAGAGGGTGTACTGGACGGAAAAAGCTAGTTCTTTTATTAATCGATTATCGACTAAATTGGTGCCATCTCGCTTAGCTTCTTCATAATACCCCCATAATTTTTCGACTTTTTGATAGCTTTCCAGAATATCTTTAATCGCTATAATATGTCCTTGCATTTCCGTTAAATGCGGAACAATTTTTTGAATGGTGGAATAATCGGTAATAATAGTATTTTCAGTAGTCGTTTGATTAGTTAAATGACCCAATGCTGGATTATAGAGAGAATCGGTTACATTAGCTATGGATTGTTGAAAAGATAAAAGCACAATTAGACTTACTATTATAGGAAAGAAAGGTCGAACAATAATTTTCATAGCTAGTGTTTTATACGAGTATTATATTTTTAAAATACAAATATAAATATTTAATTATGTATAAAATTGAAAATAAGCAGTCTAAAATAAGTTAAAGTGAAATAGAGGTTATTTTCTGCATAGTATCGCTAGGTTCGCCCAAAATTAGTTAATAAAATAAAATATTATCAAAATAATATTTTGATTTATGTTTAAAATGCAGAATTTTATTTATTTTAAATAAACTCTTTTCAGGTTATTATTTTAGGGTTAAAAATAATATTTTAATTATATTTATTTAATAAAAATAAATACGAACAAAATACTGTTTTAAAGATAAAAATACTTTTAATACAGAATATTATTTCGTGTAATTTATGTATTAATCAAAAATTTGAGCGAACCTAGCGTAGTATAGGAGTTAAATATAACGCAAAAAAAAAGCCGTACAATTTTGTACGGCTTTTTTCAACAAATTATAATCCCATGAACATATCCAAAATTAATTCT
>JAFMDF010000556.1 GCA_017857395.1 Bacteroidota bacterium
TTACGATAAATTTTCCAATGTCTATGATTGGTTTTCGCCAAAATGGTACTACCATAATGCAAGAGCTTATGCCATTGAACAACTGGCTTTAAAGTCAGGTGATACCGTTTTAAATCTACCTTGCGGTACAGGTCAAAATTTTGAGTACTTTCAAAAATACCTCAACGGAACAGGGTTAATTATCGGTGTTGACCTTTCAGAAGGGATGTTGGAAAAAGCTAAACAAAAAGTAACCGATAATCATTGGAACAACATCAAAATCATCAAAGAAGATGCTACACAAATCAATATGAAATGGGTAGCTAATCATTTTGATAATTCTGTAAAAATTGATGCTATTCTTTGCGACTTGGGCTTATCGGGTTTTCCTGATTGGCAACAGATTATTGATAATATGCTTGACCTATTAAAGCCTGGTGGCAAGTTGGTTATCATGGACTGGTATATCCCAAAGCCAACTTTGAGAGGAGCATTCATCAAATGGGTAGGAAAAGGTGAAGTCAATCGCCCTATTTATCAATATTTAAAATCCAAGGCTGTGGACTTTGAAGTGAATACTTCTTTTAATAGGGGAGGGGTATTTGTAGCAACTGGAATTAAAAATAAATACAATCATACATGAGAAAATTACAAATCGAAATACCTATTCTTTTACCAGAAATCCCAGATAAAAAAGACCAATGTGTTCAAAGGCTAATCAATTCTTTAAAAAATAAAAAGGGCATTGATGATGTCCATATTAAAAAAGGTACACCAGCTGAAATCTGCATTCACTATGACCCCAATATTATTTCCCTAAAGAAAGTAAAGCAAATTTCTAAGCAAAGCGGTGCAAGCCTCACCCACCGTTTTCAACATTTACTAATAGACGTCAAAGGTATTCGTCACCAGCGCCATGCCCGAAACATCGGTGATACTTTGATGAAAGAAACTGGAATTATAGAGGCTGCTGCCTCTACTGCTGGAGTACTTCGACTGGAATGGGATTCAGAAAAATTAGAGAAAACAGAAGTTATTGCAGCCGTTAAAAAAAGCGGGCTAAAAATCAGTAGGAAAGCCAAAGATAAACACGAACATGAGGGGGGTAGTCATGACCATGCTCATGGTGGTTTTTTGGGAGAAAATACAGAACTTTATTTTGCCATTGGAAGTGGTGTGTCCTGGCTGACTGGTTTAATTCTTTCTTTTCAGGAGGGAATGCCAAAATGGTCGTTTATCACACTCTTTGTAATTGCTTTGATATTAGGAGGTTACTTTACCTTACTCGAAGCCATTGAAACGATTCGGAAAGGGAAGTTTGAAATAGACTTTTTGATGTTGGTTGCTGCAGCAGGAGCAGCCTCTCTAGGAAAATGGGAAGAGGCAGCTTTGCTTTTATTTCTATTTAGTCTGGGACATGCGTTGGAGAAATATGCGATGAATAAAGCTAGGAAATCCATCGCTGCACTTTCCGATTTAGCTCCACCTACCGCATTAGCCAAACGCAATGGAGAAATCATAGAAGTTGGAATAGAAGAGTTGACATTAGGAGATATTATTGTTGTTAAACCTAATTCTAAAATTGCTGCAGATGGTGTGATTGTGAAGGGTAGTAGTGCCGTCAATCAGGCACCGATTACGGGCGAAAGTGTTCCAGTTGATAAACGCCCCGTCAGTAATCCTAAAAAGACTTATGACCTACAGAATCTTTTTGCCGAAAACAGAGCATTTGCTGGAACCATCAATGGTAGTACTGCCCTTGAGATAAAAGTATTAAAACTGGCAAAAGATAGCACTCTATCAAGATTGGTCGAATTAGTCAAAGAAGCCGAAACACAAAAATCCCCTACCCAGCAATTAACCGATAAATTTGAACGCTATTTTGTTCCTGCAGTTTTAATTTTAGTCGTGGTATTACTATTTGCTTTTTTAGTAATTGACGAACCATTTTCTAAAAGTTTCTATCGAGCAATGGCAGTACTGGTAGCAGCATCTCCTTGTGCCTTAGCTATTTCTACTCCAAGTGCAGTATTAGCAGGAGTAGCCAGAGCTGCCCGTCAAGGGGTATTAATAAAAGGAGGTCGTCCCTTAGAAAACCTCGGTGGTTTGACAGCGGTGGCATTTGATAAAACGGGAACTTTGACCGAAGGCAAGCCCAAATTAACTAAGGTCATTCCTTTTAGTAATACTGACAAAGAACAATTATTAACAGTCGCAGTTGCCGTAGAGGAATTAAGTGACCATCCGCTGGCAGCAGCTATTGTTGAAGGTGGCAAAGCGGAATTAGGGAAAAAGACTATTCCTGAAGCTCAAAATCTTGAAGCTTTAACAGCACGGGGTATCAAAGCTCAACTACAAAACAAAACAGTTCATATTGGCAATCGCCTATTATTTGAGGAACTAACAGGCAAAAAAGTACCAACCGAGATAGACCAACAAATGGCAGCATTGGAAACGGAAGGGCATACTGCAATGATTGTCCATCAGGATAAGGAGTACCTTGGAATTATTGCCGTTATGGATGTGGCTCGTTCCGAAGCCAAATCTACGCTGACTGCCTTGAAAAAAATCGGTATTAAAAGAATGATAATGCTAACGGGCGATAATCAGAAAGTAGCGGATGCTGTAGCCAAAACCATTGGTATCACCGACCCTCTGGGAAGTTTATTACCAGAAGATAAAGTAGCCGCCATTGAAAAATTAAAGGAAGAAGAAGGTATGGTTGCTATGGTAGGAGATGGTGTAAACGATGCCCCTGCAATGGCAAAAAGCACGGTCGGTATTGCTATGGGAGCAGCAGGTTCGGATGTCGCTCTGGAAACTGCTGATATTGCATTAATGGCAGATAAACTAGAGAATCTGCCTTTTGCCATTGGTTTAAGTCGCAAAGCAAAGCGTATCATTAAGCAAAATCTATGGCTAAGTTTGGGGATGGTTGCCATCTTGGTTCCTTTAACCTTAACAGGTGTTGCTGATATTGGTCCAGCTGTAATCGCTCATGAAGGTTCAACTTTGGTGGTAGTGGCGAATGCTTTAAGGTTGTTGGCTTATAAAGACTGAGGTTGCTAGTGCAAAAGCAAGAATTATTAAACAAATTCTCAATGAAAAAGAACAATTTGAAAGGGTCAATTATCTTATTTGATGCGACCTCTAAGTCACATAAAAAACTCCTTCAGTTTATTGAAAAAAGAGAAAAAGAGAATACCTTAACTTTTGTTCCCTTTCACTCTGAAATCGGACAAGTTGTGATTCAAAAACTCAATCTAACAAAAAAACAACTGTCTTCCATTGTTTTATTAGAAAATGGTCAGCGCTATACACAATCAACCGCTATCTTAAAACTTACTCGATATTTAAAGGGTGGCTGGTCATTAGCTACTATTTTCTTAATTCTACCTAAAATAATTAGAGATATTGTTTTTTAGCAATTTATTGAAAGTATTAAAACAAAATAACTTCTTACTACGCAAATATACTGCGTAGCAAGAGACTATTTTTGTCGGAGATTTATTAGGTATTTTTATCATAACAAATACACTATTTCGATTTTTAAACACTTTCAATCTGTTTTATCCTTATGAGTTCAAAAAATAATTTATTGCAAAAAGTCCAATTAAAAGAAAAGTCTATTGCAGAGTTAGAAAAACTTTATGAAAGTCTTGTTACTAAAAATGATTATGATTTTACAACGGTTATTGAAGTTTTAATTTCTAAGTAT
>JAFMDF010000557.1 GCA_017857395.1 Bacteroidota bacterium
GAATTGAATGATTAGGCGGTGGGGAGTTGTGTTTTAAATTCGTATAAAATTTGGGCTAGCTCTTTTACAAATTCATTTTTCAGGTATTCATATTGAGACAGCATTGAATTATTTGATGACTCTTTTTGATGTAGTTCAATCATCTTGTTCAATGATTCTATTTGTTCTAGAATATCTGATACTCTGATGATTTGTTTTTGCATTTTTTACTTTTTTTGACGGAAGTTGCCTGGTTTCCTGTAAAGCAGTAACTTCAAGTTACCTCTTTACTTTTCGGAGTATTAAGTAAAGAGGTAACTTGAAGTTACCGCTTTACAAGGTCACTATCTAAAATTCATCAATTCCCTTCCCAAATTTAAATTACACAAAGTACCATTTCTTAAACAAGCATAATCTTTTGCCGAAGAATAAGGATAACCTGTAATCAATTTTACCATATCTGCCTCAACAGGGTTATAGTGTATATAATTAAAGCAATACAATCCATAATTAGTTCCAGATAAAAAACGATAATCTTCTTGACCATTCCTCTTTTCCAAAGTCACAAATTCATTTATCCAACCATCTTTTGCTTTGCATTCTTTTCGAAATAAACTACCTGTTCTACCAAGCTGTTTATTAATAGCTCTGGCATAGGATCTTTCTAAAGTACCAATAGCTTCGTTTAAAGTAACAAAAGATTCAGCCTTCGCCATACGGTCAGCAGCATTATTTACAAGAATTGCTTTCGCTCCATATTTTCTTACTCGTCTAATATGTTCTATTTCATCAACAGATGTTCTCAATATTTTTCGCTTGATTTCAATTTCTTTTACAAAAAATTGCCAATGGAAATGATTGGGCATTAAACACCAACAAATGAGATCACCAAATGGCAAAAGATAGGCTCTCATTTTCCATAAAAAATATTCATAATTATCTGCTGTGTAGAAAATTTCCTCTTTGTTGTTCCCTTGGTTAAAAATATGAAAAAGTTGATTTTTATAGAATTTCATATTGGTTTTATTTAGGTTTATGAGTTTTTTAATTGGTTAAGTAAAGAGATTACTTGAAGTAATCGCTTTACAAGGAACAGGCAAAATTTGTGGTGTAAGTTGAGCAAATAAATCACTCAAACTTACACCCAAACAAAATGACTTATTATCACAAATTTTGGACATTGAATTTTTAGCGGGTTGCGAGTTGCGGGTTACGAGTTGCGAGTTAGGTTTTCCAATTATTCACTACATATTCGATAAATTTATTCAACTTGCCTCCCAGTTTATTATAGTCAGTTCGTAGTAAAATTGCATCCTCAGATAATTCTTTATACAATAGCTCTATTTTCCTGAGATGATTAATCGTTTCATCATTACTCGAATGGGCGTATACTAAAAATTTGATGAAATCTTTTTTATATTTCTTTCTTCCATACCCTTCTACGATATTAGAATTTACAGAATCTGCCGAACGCCTCAATTGACTTCCTAATTCATAGGTTTCATATTTAGGTAGTCTAAAAGTAAACTGATGCGTCTTAATAAATAACTGGAAAGATATTTTGTAAACATCTAAATCTTTATACGTTTTTGGCATAGTTTAATTTTTTTAAATTTAAACAACTCGCAACCCGCAACCATTTAAAACGGCATCACGCCTTCTTTCTTTGGTGCAACATCCAATGGAGCAGTTGAGCTATTCTTTCTAGCTGCTTTATCCATCATCAAAAAATTGAGAATACGAACTTCTGTAACATATCTTTTGATACCATTCGCATCATCGTAACTTCTTTGCACTAACTTACCTTGCACAAATACTTCTAATCCTTTTTTCATTTGCTTAACCATACGTTCAGCAGTGTAAGACCAGCCAACTAAATTATGCCAAGTTGTTTGGTCTATATATTCTCCTTTATCATTTTTGTAAGATTCTGTAGTAGCAATACTAACTTTTGTTACTTTCGCTCCTGTAGTCAGTTCTTTCATTTCTGGATCTTTACCAATAAAACCAATTAACTGTACTGAATTTCTTAAATTATTCATATCGAAATCATTTTTTAAAGACCAAAAGGTTTTGTTTTTTTCCTTTCAATCTAATTGAATAAATTACCCAAGTCTTTGATTTACTGTATTGAATTAAAAGTTCTAAAACTAACTCGCAACTAGTAACTCGCAACTCGAATATTGTTGATGATGCAAAGTTATGGGCACTTGCAAGTGCTAGTCGTGTAATTTACGTTTACATACGTTTGTAAACGTTTGTAGTCGTTTGTAAACGTTTACAAACGACTACAAAAATTATAAACAACTGACTATTAAATAATTATACATTTAGGTAGCTTTTGGAGTATTTTTATTTTTTTCTTAAAAAAGTCAAAAAAAATTATAAATCATGAAAAATGATTCAAAGTGAACTATTTTAGGTATAAAATTAGTTGCTATACTAAGCTTATAAGAAGCCTAATTCTCCTTAATTAAAACACCATGATTATTCAAAAAGTCCTACAAACAGACCTAACCGAAATATTAGCCTTACAAAAACATTGCTATTTACAAGAAGCAGCGATTTATGATGATTATAACCTCCCTCCTTTATTACAAACAATTGCATCTATTGAAGAAGATTTTAGGCAACAAGTCTTTTTGAAATTAGTCTTCGATGAACAAATTATTGGTTCGGTTCGAGCTTATCTGAAAGATGGAGTTTGCAAAATTGGTCGCTTGATTGTGCATCCAAATTTTCAGAATCAAGGTATTGGTAAACGGTTGATGGAAGCTATTGAAAAGGAGTTTTTAGAGGCGGATAAATTTGAATTATTTACAGGGCATCGAAGTTCAAAAAATTTAGCTTTTTATAAAAAATTGGGTTATCTAGAATTTAAAAGACAAGTTATTTCTACTGGTTTAGAATTAGTGTTTTTAGAAAAAATAGTTAAAAATGATATGCTAGAAAAAATTGCTAAAAACGAAAAACTGTGGGATAATTTAGTCGTTAATGATGTGCTTTGTTCCCAACCTAAATTAGCCTTAACGCCTGAAAAAGCGAAAGCCTATTTGCTTAATCATTCCTTTTACAATGCAGATTTAAGCGGTCAAAAAGTCCTCTGCCTAGCGTCTGGAGGTGGTCAGCAAAGTATTGGATTTGCTTTATTAGACGCAACTGTTACCGTGGTAGATTTTAGTGCAGAACAATTAAAAAAAGATAGGTTGGTTGCTGAAAAATATGGCAAATCTATACGATGCATTAAAACAGATATGCAGGATTTATCCATGCTTTCTGATAATGAATTTGACATCGTTTATCAACCTTATTCTATCAATTATATCCCATCTGTGGAAAAAGTTTTTGATGAAATTACTAGAGTATTAAAACCGAATGGCATTTATCAATTAATGTTTCACAATCCTTTTGTACATGGTAGTTGGAAAGATGGCTGTTGGGGAAGTGGATGGCAACAAAATGAATTATGGCAAGGCAAAGGGTATCCAATATGGCAGCCTTATCAGGATGGTTATCCTATCAAAACGGATGATCCAAATTGGAATTTTACCAATAACCAAAATCAAGCGGTAAAACTAGAGAGTCCACAAGAATATCGCCATACGCTATCAACTATTCTCAATGGCTTAATTTCCAGAAGATTTAATATATTGAGCCTAAAAGAAGAAGTTGGTGATAATTTGGATAGCCCACCGGGAACTT
>JAFMDF010000558.1 GCA_017857395.1 Bacteroidota bacterium
CTGCTTACTGCTTACTGCTTACTGCTTACTGCTTACTGCTTACTGCTTACTGCTTACTGCTTCAAGAGTAAAATCAAATAGTGTCGCATTGGCAACAGACAAATAATCAGCTCGCTGCATAATCACTGAATCAGTCAATGAGCCTGCATTAAAAGCCGCTTTCTCATTCTCCATAATTTTTTCATCCACAAATAGTTCAAAAGGCAATATTGGATGCCCAAAAGGTGGGACAGAACCAGGTACTAAGTCTGTTAACGCCAATAATTCTTCGGCAGTCGCAAATCTAGTTTTTTTAGCCTTTTTGCCATTGGCTTTAAAATATGCCTTTACTTTTTTAGTATCCATCTTTCTATCTGCTGGCATTACAAATAAATAAAAAGCTTTTTCTATTTTATAAACAATAGCTTTTGCGCCAGTTGATAAGGCTTCTCCTCTATATTCAGCGGATTGTTCGGAAGTGTAAGTAGGTGGATGATGGAGCGTTCGGTAGGTAATTCCTTCTTTTTCTAATAAAGCAGTAATCGTTTCAAAAATAGGCATATTAAAAAGGTGTGTTAGGTTTTAGGGACCTGATGTCAGGTTAAGCTGACTACAAATGGTGGATTTGTTACTCTTCTCCAACATATAAAATCATATCAATTTCTGGGTTCGCAAAAGAAACATCCACAAAAGCACGCCCTTTAATAGCAAAATTAATCACTGGGTCAAATCCTAATCCAACCAACCAATGCTTGCCAATAGGTAAATTAGTAATGCAACCTCGACCATCCATATTCGTGGTAAAAACGGTATCATATTCCGCTAAGTCTTCCCAACCAGGGAAATTAAAGTCCGTTGCGTCATATTTTACATAAACATCAATATCACTAATAATTAAGTCGTGATGCTGGGTGGTCACACAGGTTCGATTTATAATTCTAGGACTGTCATTTTTCTGACAAGCTAGAAAAAGAAGGCAAATTGGTAATAAGAAGGATATTTTTTTCACAATGAAAAGTTTTTATTTTATAATAAAAACGTCTTACTAGCAATCTTAGTTTATAGACAATAGATTATCCATTTATTAATAATTGGATGGTCTATTCTGCGACTACCCTTCCTTCAAATAAGCCAAAATATTCTCCTCTATTCGTTTCAACACATTGGCGGTATCCGCTTTTTTAAATTGCTTCCCTGTAATTTGCTCAAATAATTCAATATATCTATCCGAAACTAATTCTACAAAACTATTGGGCATCACAGGCATAATTTGTCCGTCTAATCCTTGAAACTCATTGGCTATTAGCCATTCTCGCACAAATTCTTTGGATAAATGTTTTTGTTTTTCCCCTTTTTGCTGTCTTTCTTCAAAACCATCTTTATAAAAATAACGAGAACTATCTGGTGTATGAATTTCATCAATTAGATAAATTTGTCCATCCTTTTTACCAAATTCGTATTTTGTATCTGCTAAAATCAAGCCCTGCTTCGCCGCCATTTCCGTACCTCTTTGAAATAAAGCATAAGTATATTGTTCTAAAATTTCGTAATCTTCTTTAGAAACAATGCCTTGTTCAAGAATTTCTTCACGGGAAATATCTTCGTCATGCCCCTCTTCCGCCTTTGTAGCAGGCGTAATAATTGGGCTAGGAAATGGATCATTTTCGTTTAACCCTTCGAGCATTGTTACTCCACATAAAACCCGTTCTCCTGAACGGTAAGTCCGCCATGCATGTCCTACACAATAGCCTCGAATCACCATTTCTATTTTAAAAGGTTCACAAGCAATACCTACGGCTACATTTTCATCAGGAGTTGCCACCAACCAATTCGGACAAATATCTTTTGTGTTTTCCAAAAAATGGGTCGCAATTTGATTTAATACTTGCCCTTTATAAGGAATTGGTCGAGGCAAAATATAATCAAAAGCAGAAATTCGGTCAGAAGCTACCATAATTAATTGCTCACCTACGGTGTAAACATCTCTTACTTTTCCTCGATAAAAAGCAGTTTGTTGGGGCAAAGTAAAATTGGTTTCGTGGACGGAGCGTTCAGCTAATGTTGGTCGTCTTTTCATATTTTTTTCCGTAAAGTTAAGTTTAACTTAATAATAGCTGCAAATGTAATAAATTTATGAATGCCTGCTTTCTTATTTTAATTTGTTATTTCTTTGTAATCGGTTTGAGTAAGTAATGAGCCAAATAATTGGAACAACATTTACTCATTTTATTAACCCATTCTCTAATCACTCAAGTTTAAAATTTTCTCAATGAAATCTTTGACTAATTTATTTTACGCTGCAATCGGCGCATTTTTATTAACAGCCTGTAGTGCTTCTAAACCATTGACCATGGATATGGCTTTAGAAAAAGGGGCTACTTTTAATTATGGAATTACGGCCACTAATAATATAGGAATGGCGATTATGGGACAGGATATGTCTGTTGATGGAAAATCTTCCCAAGATTTTAATTTTGTAGTAAAAAACATCCAACCAACTGGAGTAACCGATATTGACTTTAAAATAGACCGCATCACAGTAGATGCTACTGTTCCTATGACGGAAGCTATTTCTTATGATTCGGATAAAGGCAACACCAATTCTCCACTTGGTAGTTTAGGAGGCTTAATTGGTAAAACGATGCAGGCTAGTTTGAATAAAAAAGGTACCGTAACGAGCATTGAAGGTGCAGATGCTATGCTTAAGCAGGTCTTGGGTAAAGTAAAAGGAGGAGCGCAAATGGCTACTATTTTAGAAGGATATATTGGGGAAGAAGCCTTTAAAAATTCTTTTGCTAGCTTAACTGGATTTTCACAAGGAAAAGTCTTAAAAGTAGGAGATTCTTGGTCTAAACAAGTAGTTACCCAAAGTGGCGTTTCGCTTAATACGGATTATACCTATACAATTCGAGAACGCAATGGTGGAAAGGTCACTATTGATGTAAGCGGAGAGTCAAAAAGTGACCCTAATGCAAAACCTATTGAAGCACAAGGAGTAAAAATGTCTTATAAATTAGCTGGTCCAGTTACAGGTGTAATCGTGGTAGATGAAAAGACAGGCTGGGCAGTTACTTCTGATATTCAGCAAGATTTATCTGGTAAAATCGTCGTGGGAGGTACACCATTAGGGGATATGAATTTAGATGCTAAAATGAAAATTGGACTTTCTGCTAAGCGTAAATAAGTCCTCTTAAAGAAAGTAATAAGATTGTTGAGCTAATCAGTTATAAAGTTTAACGTTTTGCCTCATCAATCTTATCATTTTCTTTTAAAACCACCCTAAATTAATTTTAGGTATTGAAATAAAAAAGTAGTATTAAATTGGCTCAAAGTGATTTGAACCATTAAATTGTTAGAACAAATATAGCCCTCACCTAAAATATTAGGTACTATGGCAACTGTTCTAATAATCTATCATAATTATTCACCAATGAACCATAAAAATTTAGTGGGTAAGTTAAAACAATATTTTGCAAAAGAATACGGTCATTGGCACTTCCATCGTATTTTGTTCTACCATCTAAATTTACATCTCCCTGTAAATAACCCATCGTATTTGCATAAGGTTCAACTACATATTTTACGGAAAATATATATGTTAATAAAATTCTACCATTGCACGAGCTCAGCAATTCTTTAAGTTCTGGAAACTAGAATATAATAAATATATTAAACAATAA
>JAFMDF010000183.1 GCA_017857395.1 Bacteroidota bacterium
TTTATGCCAGTTTGTTCTTTATAGTAATGTTTTCCAATGGGATTGGTTGCTAGATTTTTCAATTGAACAGCGCCATATCCCGTATGCCCCACCCACAAATCCCCTCCTTCATCGGCCAATAATGGGACACTAGGCGCACCAAATGGGATAGATTTTGTGAAGTTTTTTCCATCGTAGAATAACAATCCAGATGGTTGAGATAAAAAGATAAGGTGCTCCTCCTTATCTTCAATTATCTCCATAATTTCACCATCATGGACCCCCTCCTTTTCCGTATAATGCCTAAACTTCAGCTTTTCTACTTTATAAATTCCATCATTGTAGCCACTAACCCAAATATTCCCATGACTACTTTCTATAATGGCATAAATTGGTTTATCTGTCATTCCTTCTTGAGGGCCATATTCAATAAAGGTTGCAGGAAGGGAAGCTTTTTGGTCAACAGGTAATTTAAAAAGCCCATTTGCATCCGTTCCAAACCATAAGTTTCCTATTTTATCTTCTAAAAGGGAATAGTTAGCAGCCTCTCCCCAACCTGTTTTTTTAAACTTTAATGGATAGAAGTTGATAGCATCTTCATTTATTTTATATAACCCTTCTTTATCACAACAAAGAGACAACCATAGGTTTCCTTGTTTATCTAATTTAGGATAATATATAGTACCAGAATTATCAAGTTCAAAGTGGGTAAATGCTGTGCCGTCAAATCGAGTAATTCCCTTTTCGGTTGCATACCAAAACTGTTTTTGCTTATCTATTCCGATTAATCGACTATTTTTTTTGGAAGTAGGTGTAGGCTGTAATACTGGATATTTGACAAAATTAGCGCCATCAAAAAGTACATACCCTCCTTCTTTGGCCTTAAATAAATAATCTAAATGACTATTTTCCCCAAAGGACCAAACACTCTTAGAGAAGTCACTACCAGACCAACGAAAGGATAGTAGCTCTTTAGAGGTATCAAAAAAGGTAAAATGCTTCCCGTCATATTTTTCAATTCCTGTTGGTGAAATAAACCATAAAACACCCGAATCATCGGCTATTATCTTAAATATTCGAGGATTGGTCAAGCCTTCTTTTTCTGTGAAATAAAAAAAATTGACTCCATCGTATCGAATGATCCCACCTAGTGTAGCTATCCAAAGATTACCCAAGGCATCTTCATAAAGGTCATTAATGCTTTTTCCAGGTAATCCATGTGTTTCTTGGATAAGGCTAAAATTTTCCAAGGCAGCTTCTTTTCGACCTACCCCAAGTGCGGGAATAGGTTTCGGTTGATTGACTAGGGTAATGGTAACAGGTATATCCAGAGTATCTCTGGAAAAATTATTTAAATAGGCTAATTGTTCTGGACTTGTCGTAGTAGTAGTAATTTTAGCGTTTAACCGTTCTCCCACTGTCTGCACATTCGGATGAGCTAGGATATTTTGTGGTTTTATCTTTATAGGGTCATAATTACTTGGTGGTTGTACGCTATCTGGTGATATTAATTGACCTTTAATCGGTAAAGGTACTCCATAAGGGATGGTATCTTCTTCAGCATTGATAAAATAAGTAGGGACTGCTTTATTACTAGTTTGAGTAGATTGTGCATGGCTCTTCGTATCAACAAACAGACAAATTATCAACAGGTAGTAGTAACAGATCGGGCTATTTTGTAACATAATAAGATATTCGGACTTGTCAAAATTACAAAGGGAATTATGTGATGTTAGTCCATGTTATTTTCAACAGCATTAAAACTACAAAAACACTTTATGAAGCAAAACATACAATTCGTAAAGCTTGTAGCACAATGTATACATTAATCCTAATTTCAAAGCAGACAATAAAAAGCCTTAATTCTAAAAAAGTAAATTAAATACTTGTTTAAACAATATTTAATATATTGTTTTTAAGTGTGTTAGTCTTTAAAATTGACTTTTTAACATTCTAAGTAAATATTAATGGTTGAAGCGTACACAATTCAAGAAAAGTAATCCGTTGTCTTCATTCATCCGTTGGTAAAACCAAGAATCATCCCACCAAAAACTCCTCCACCACCTCCACAAATTGCGTCATGTGAGCAGGCTCACTAATACTAATCCGAATATGATCCACCATATCAGGCCACTTAGTAATCAAGATATTTTTAGCCTTTAATTTATCCCGCACATCAGAGACAAAATGCTTAGACTCCACGTACAAAAAATTGGTAGAAGAGGCACTATACCCAACGCCCCATTTATCAAAAGCACGATAAACAATATCCCGTCCTTCTTGATTTTTTTGAATACAATTTGCGATGAACGCCGTATCTTCCATAGTGGCTTTGGCAGCAACTAAAGCAGGCCAACCTGTGGCAAATTCCGCACCGACATATTTGCCTTTGAGCGTATCAATATGAGCTTTACTAGCAATGGCGTAACCCAATCGAAGTCCTGCCAATCCATACGCTTTGGAGAAGGTTCGACAAACCATTAAATTCGATAATTCATTGACCAAGGGAATCATGCTTCCCGCTGCCCCTAATTTAGAAAATTCAATATAGGCTTCGTCCACAAAGACCAATACATTTTTGGGAACGGCTCGGCAAAAAGCTTTTAATGCCCCATTATCCACTTCTGTACTGGTCGGATTATTCGGATTACAAATAAAGACCACCTTTGTTTTATCCGAAATAGCCGCCAAAGTTTGGTCTAAATCAATGCCATTATTTTTATCTAAAGGTACTTTCTTAATGGTCGCACCACTACCTGCGGCAAACATCGCCATCGTAGGGAAAGAAGGGAAAGGAATGACCAACTCTCCTTTATCAAATCCAATTTGTTGACCGACTAAACCTAAGATTTCGGTAGACCCATTGGTCAATAAAACCTGTGAATCATCAACGGCATATTTTTTAGCTAAAATGCTCTTTAAGTCCGCTACCATATCATCTGGATACCGATTGGCTTTTGCCATTACTTCCGCTACGGCTTGTACGGCTTTTGGGGAAGGGCCAAAAGGATTTTCGTTCCAATGTAAGGGGAGGGGAGTTGTCTGGATAAAACCGTTTTGGAATGGTTTAGCAGCAGCTTCAAAATTAGTGCGGCAACCTAAGGCAAGGAGGGAAGCGGTAAAGGCGCTTTTTTGTAGCCATTGGCGTCGGTTGATGTTGGACATGCGGTTAGATTTTAGTTATAGTTGGCTAAATCTAATTAAAAAATGGAGATTTAGCCAACTATAAAAATTTATTCGTGGCTAAATGTGCTAAAAAAAGACACATTTAGCCAAATATAGCTAAAGCATAGGTAAACTTTAAACATTAACTATAGCTTAGACGGCTGGTCTGAGTAGCAATAATGCCACAACTACTCAGACCAGCCGTCTAAGCTACATAGGATTAAGCACCACCCGTTTTTTTGCGTTCTGTAATCTGAACCTCACTTTTAGCCTTCTTCAAAAGTCGATTAATGTCCCCAATGTCTTTGGTCAACAAACTCCGATACAACTGACTTTGTTTAGTCAATCGACCATTCAAAATTTTAGCGACTTCGATCTGTTGGTCAGTTGGTGGATAATCGGAACTAGCGGTACCTAATTCATGGGCTAGTGCTAAGATACGGCCATATAATTTGTTGGGATTTCGGAAAGCATCTTCTCTTGCACCCGTTAAATTGATGTCGTATAGTTCACTTTCAACTGCAATCAATTGCTTTTCTAGATTCGTCACTTTTGCAGTTACTGCACTTTTTAAATTAGCCCCTTTTAAAGTCTGAATATCCTGCCGCATCCATTCAATATTATTAATCATATCAACGGTTTGATTAATCATATCATAGAGATTTAAAGACAAATTGACTTGGGCAGCAATATCTGTTTCTGTTCCTTCGCCTGAAGGGTCTTTTAGTACAACTAGCTTTTCCGTTAAGGTTTGTCCTTTTGCTTTTAATCGTAGGGTATATTCTCCTGGAATAGCACGAGGCCCTCTTTTTCCACCATTTAAATCCAAATCCCAAGCATATAAAATCCGTTCTCCTTTATCGTTTAAAGGCACCCAAGGCATATTTGGCGGGGCATTTCGTAGAACGGGAACAGTCGTTGGTTCGTAACGGAAATCCCATATTAAGCGATTGACGCCCGCTTCATTTTTACCTTTAATCGTCCGTACTAATTGTCCTTCTTTGTTGACCACTTCTAGCACCACAGATTCGGCAGTTGTATCTTTTAAATGATAATTGATAAATGCCCCATTAGAAGGATTGCGACCAGTTACAGTACTACCGCCTTCGGCATGAATATGTGCTTTTTGATTAAAACGATAAGCGTTTCTAGGTTTAAATAAATGCACGTCTTTTGCAGCAATATCGGCACTCATTTGCCGCAAGGCAGAAATATCATCTAAGATATAGAAACCACGCCCATAAGTAGCCACGACCAAGTCATCAAAATGCTCTTGAATTTCTAACCAATAGACGGGGGCTGGCGGCATATTATTTCTTAAACTATGCCAGTCTTTGCCATCATTAGGCGAGAAATAAAGATGATTATCTGTCCCTGCAAATAAAAGGTCTTTTTGTTGATAATCTTGTTTGACTACATGGACAAAACTAGAAGAAGATTCAGGAATATCGGTACTTATTTTTGTCCATGTTTTTCCATAATCTGTGGTCTTATAAATATAAGGTTTAAAGTCTGCCATTTGATGCATATCGTAAGAAAAATACGCCGTTCCTGCATCAAATTTAGATGGCTCTATATTGGCAACTGTTCCCCATTCTGGAAAGTCTTTGATATTTTTGGTTAAATTATTCCACGTCTTGCCGCCATCATCGGTTAATTGGATTTGCCCATCGTTCGTACCGACCCAAATCAAATCTTTTTGTACAGGCGATTCTGCTATAGCAAAAATAACCGAACCATCAAAAGTCATTAAATTATCAATCGCTACACCACCAGAATTTTGTTGATGGCTTTCCAAATCTAAGGTCAAATCAGGAGAAATTTCGTCCCATTTTTGTCCTTTCGACGTGGTTGCATGCACATATTGACTACCGACATAGACTTTATTATGGTCATGTGGAGAAATATGCAGTGGGAAATTCCAATGCCAACGGTATTTCATATCTTTTGGCGTCACGCCATAACCCGCTTCTGGAAAGACCCGCACATCTCGAATTTGCTTACTTTTTTCATCATACACCTGCAATCCACCGTCATAACATCCTGACCAAACGATGTTATTATCCACAGGGTCAGGTTGCGCAAAACCACATTCACAACCGCCAACATATTGCCACATCCCTAGTGGAATCCCTCTAGCTTGGGAATTAGACGGGCCACGATAAGAATAGCCATCTTGTCGATTACCATACACATTATAAGGCACTTGATTATCAACTGCGACGTGATACATTTGCGCAATAGGCAAAGTAATTCGTTTGAAGGTTTTGCCATGATTTAAGGTGAAAGTAGCCCCTGCATCATCGGCTACCATAAAACGGTCAGGATTTAATGGATCCATCCAAATATCGTGTGTATCACCACCACCTCTAGGAGGGCGAGCAACTAAAGTTTTACCACCGTCTACTGACATCGCAAATCGAACACTTAAAAAATAAATCCGGTCAGGGTCTTCAATGTCCAATCCTATTCGAGTATAATAAGAAGCTCTTTCTGCCATGGTATGATTCGTGCTGCGTTTTTCCCAAGTTTTGCCGCTATCCTCACTTCTATAAAGAGACGTATGGTCTTGTTCCATTAAGGCATAAAATATATTAGGGTGACTTGGAGAAATGGCAACGGCTATTTTTCCTGCATTTGGGTCTTTTTCGCCACCAGGTAAACCGTTTTCTGACATCGCTTTCCACGTGTCTCCACCATCGGTCGTATGAAAAACACCACTTCCTTTACCGCCACTCGTCAAACCCCAAGTATTGATATGTAATTGCCAAGTAGCTGCAATTAATTCATCAGGATTTTTTGGATTAATCGCTATATCTGCACCGCCCGTATTTTCATCAACAAATAAAACTTGCTTCCAATTTTTACCACCATCAACCGTTTTATAAATCCCTCGCTCTTTTTGTGGACCAAAAGAATGCCCCATGGCAGCCACCCAAACAATGTCTTGATTATATGGATGGACGACTATTCTAGCAATTCTATAGGTGGATTCCAAGCCCATATTCTTCCAAGTCTTTCCACCGTCAGTTGATTTATAAATACCATCACCAATAGCATGTGCAGGTCGAATCAAGAAAGTCTCCCCCGTTCCTGCCCAAATTTGTTGGGGATTACTAGGTGCCATTGCCAAGGCACTCACCGAGGATACGTCTTGGTCATCAAAAATCGGTCGCCATCTATTACCGCCATCTTCCGTTTTAAATAAACCACCAGAAGCAGCGCCGACATACATCACTAGTGGATTGCCCGGTTCACCGACTACAGAAATGGCTCGATTGCCGTCAGGACCAATGAAGCGATATTTTAATTGCTCATAAGTTTTGTCTTGAGCTAATAAAAGAAAGGGCAATATTAAATAGAGTAGGGTAGGAACTAATTTTTTCATATCCGACAAGTTTGTTTTTAAAAACTTAAACATACGGATTCCTTTGATCATTCAATAATTTGAGCGGTATCAAAATTCCTTTGATCTTTCAGTAGTGGCATAAGTTACCGAAAATTCGCGGTTTTCTAAATTTGTGGTTAGTATAGTAAAAGAACCACGAATTTAGAAAACTATGAAATTAATCAACTCAGGCTACCTATCAATATTCACTCGTTGCAATTGATTAAAAATACTTTCCTCTGCCATCATTTTTTCAATGGCTTCAGAAGAACGAGGAGAACTAGCTGATAAATTTTCCCAATCATCTTTGGTAATCAAAATATCATCTTCAATCCGAACGGCAATTTTCCACCATTTAGGGTCACAAGGACTACCTTCTGGAATATAAATACCGGGTTCAACCGTAATAGTCGTATTATGCTTGAAAGGGCCATATTGTCCTGGGTCATGTACATCTAAACCTAAATAATGGGAAGTACCATAAAATAAGAATTTTACCTCGGCTTTCAAATTTTTTAAGATGTCCACCTGCCAATTATTTCTTGCACGTTACCACCTATAGTTAACCACTTACCAGCCAGGTGTTTTTTTAAAAAGGGTTTGAATATATCTTTGAATCAGCAATTAGGAGTTCATTAAGGTAGCTACAAACAAAAAGTAATACTCGGTATACTAGCTCACTAAACTCATTAGCTGATTGTATAACCCCAAAAAAAAAGCCGAGTATTACTATTTTAAAATTATTACAATCTCTCTACTTCAAAAGAAATTAAAATGAAAATTAACACGCTTAAATTTAAAACGACGATAACACCAAATAAACTAACAAATGTGACTAAAAAAGAGATGTGGCAACTTTATCGACAGTTCTACGCCACTACTGAAATTGATTTTTATCAACAGTTAAAAATATATGATTATTTTTCTTTTTTTCGCTGCGCTGGAGAAATAATAGGTTTTATAGGTATTCAGGCTCAGCGTCCGACTTTGAAAGAACGTTCCTATTTACTGTTAAGATTTGGAGAGGCAATTATTTTAGAAAAATATAGAGGAAAGGGGTTGCTTCAGCTAGCTGCTTTAAAATTAGGTGGCCTTTATTGGAGAGATGTTTTAGCAGGTCGAGTACTTTTTTGGGGGAATGCTTTTACCTACAAATCGTACTTAGTATTTGCTAAAACGGCGGAACATTTTTATCCTAATCATCAACAGGCGACCCCTTATAAAGTAAAAGATATAATGGATTTTCTTGGTGGACATTATTTCTCCGAACGTTATGAACAGCATCATGGAATTGTTAAAAATATAGTACATCCATTGCAAGATAATTCTTATCGAATTTGCTACAAATATAAAGAAGAACCAAATATTCGCTTTTTTTCAGAAATTAATCCACGCTATGAATTAGGAGACGGATTGATTACGATAGCACCAATGAATTGGAGGAATATTATCAGTCTATTAAAAAAAGTAGGGAAGCACAATTGGGGAAGAATTACAGAACGACGGAACGCAGATAATAGGGTGTTTTACAGCAAATTCTTGATTACTTAATTTTTAAAATTTTTTAACTGGTTGATAAACAAATAGATATTAATAATAATTGATAGACTCCTTTTTATGGGATGCACCTTATTTTTCATATAAATATTAAAAAAATGCTAGTTTTTGTTGAAAAAATCCAGAAGATGCAATTTAATTTTGCCTAATTTGTGGTGTAATAAATGAATGATTAGGTGACACGTATTATGAGAGGGCAACTTTTAAGTATTTGGATAGAAAGATGATTGGGTTAGCCAATTATTGAAACGCAAAAGAAGAAAGGAATATAAATAGCATTTTAAAAATAAATATTGAGGATTATTAAAAAAATAACATCCGCTTCTAAAAAGGCTTATTACTTAGTAATATTGGTAGCTATCATTTTTGGTAGTTGTCAAGAAGCACCTGTTTCTGATATGCGTTTGTTCAGTCACAGAAGTGCGACACCTGACAAATTAGCGCAGTATAAAGATACGGCAAAAACGCAAGTAGTTATCCAGCAATTACCTCAAAAAAGTCAACGGGTTGATAGTTTGTTAATGATGGTTGACCAACTAAAGGGGGAAGATTATCGGATTGCCCTTTATTATGCCAATCAAGCTTATGACCTTGCGACGGAAGAGAATTGGGATTTACAGCGAGCGATTAGTCTTTATTATGTCGCTTTAATGAAGAGACGCATACAAACTTGGGGCGGAGGCATAGAAGACGCTTTGGTAGATGCAGAAATGAGCCGATTATTATTTGAACGATTAGAGCGAAAAGATTGGTTGGTACGAGTTTATGATTTGATGGGTGTCATTCATTTTCGACAATACGAAGCGGATAGGCCTTTGAAATTAGGATTGGCTAGAACTAATTTTAATCAAGCGCTTACACTTTTTAAAGAAACGAATTTAGCGACGGAGGATTCTATTGCCTTAAAATCTGAAATTTTACATGACTTAGGGGCGACTTACCATATAGATAACCTAGATTCTTCCATGATTTTATATCAGAAAGCCTTGGAAGGATATGAATCAATAAGAAAGCAGAATAGTATTTATCGATTAAAAATTGATATAGCTACCCTTTTTATCGAAAAAGGCGAATTAGTGGAGGCGGAACTGCTATTGAAAGAATGTATAAAATTTGCTGAAAATAATCAGGATAAATTTATTTTATCTCAAGCTTACATACATCTTAGCGAAATACGAGTAAGTCAATATAGAGCAACGGAACAAATTCATTATTACGAAGAAGCGATAGCGCTTTTAAGAAAGCAATCGACCCTTCAAAAAGAAAATGAGTATGATACTTATTTAGGTATTGGTTATGCACATAATAAAAGAGCCTTTCTTTTATATAGAAAATCTCAGCAGCTTACGAATGCTGATTCCACTAAATTTTATTTTGATTTAGCTTACGATTATGTTGATTCCACGATTATCAATTATAAAATTGCAATGGATAAAGCCAAAGAACAAGGCGTCATCAACATAATGGATAATTTGATGAAAAATATTTTTGCTAATTGCTTAGATAAACAGGTAGAAAAGAAAGGCGATTGTGAGGACTTAATAGGCGAAAGTGCAGCCAATTATCTTCAGAAAAGTTATAAAACGGTGGCGGATTTAATGACCGTAAATCTGACCAATGCGAATCAGCGAATTAGGGAAATGGAACGCTTAGAAAGTGATAGACAAAGTGCTACTAAACGAAGACAATTATTATCTTTTAGTGGTGTTACCTTATTGTTTACAGGCCTCATTTTCTTACTGTTTTTACAAAGAGCTAAGCAAAGAAAGCTAAAAGCAGAAATGGAAGCACTAAGAGCGCAAATTAATCCACATTTTATGTCCAATAGTTTAAATGCGATTGAAAGTCTAGTCAATTTGGGTAAGAATGAGGCCGCTTCAAAATACCTCATTCATTTCTCTCGGCTTTCTCGAAGAATATTAAATAATTCTAGAGAACCTAATACGAGTTTAGCCAATGAATTACAGACTTTAGAGCATTTTATGAAACTAGAACAATTGCGGTTTCGAGATAAATTAAATTATAAAATTGAGGTGTCTGAAGCAGTGAATGCCAATTTAATAGAAGTACCTGCAATGATTTTGCAGCCCTATATAGAAAATGCTATTTGGCATGGGATAAAGGCGAAAGATGGACCAGGGATGTTGACGATTAATATTGAAAAAAGTGGAAAACATTTAGTTTGCCTTTTAGAAGATAATGGCGTAGGAAGAGAAAAAGCACGTCAACTACAAGCCAATTCCTCCTTGAAACATAAATCTTTTGGTATGAAAATAACCGAGGAAAGATTGGCCGCTATTGGGAAAGTAAAAGGTGCAAAGGTAGAAATTATTGATTTATATAATACGGAAGGACAAGCAAGAGGGACAAGAGTTGTTATTCGTTTACCTTTCAAAAAGAGAAAAGAGCAGACGTAATGCTTAAAAAGTAAACTATACATTTAATATCCGTGGCTTTAATTCATCCGTGGCAAATCAAAGATAACTTATTTTTTATCCGTTACTAAGAGATAAATCAGTATAGAGAATTAGTATTGTTATCAACTTTAAATATTATTAAATTCATAAGGTTGTTGAAACGGTTAACAATCTACACCTCAAAATAATTAATATTATGAGTACCTCATTTGACAAGGGTTATGCACTTTTAATTGGTGTAAGTGATCAAGAAAACCCTAAACAAGCTTCTAAATTACCTGAAACAGCAAAAGACGTAAAAACGCTAGCAGCGATATTGCAAGACCCTAAGAAAAGTGGTTATTTAAAGGAGAATGTTAAGACGCTTTTAGGAAAAGAAGCTACAAGAAAGAATATGTTGAAAGGCATTTCTTGGTTAAAAAAGAAATTGGAAGCGGATCCTTCTGCCACAGCTATTGTTTATTATTCGGGGCATGGTTATCGCAAAAAGGATTTAGATAAATATTATTTAATTCCTTACGATTTTGATTTTGATATGTTAGAAGATTCCGCTTTAGAGGATAGTATTTTTTCTGACAGAATAGGTGCAATTAATGCCAAACGTTTATTATTATTATTAGATTGTTGCCATGCTGGGGATACGGATGCAGGAATAGCTTCAGAAGGACTTTTGCCAGAGGCGGCTAATATTAATACTTTTATAGATGCTGCCCGTGCTAAGCCAGTAACAGAAGATGAAAAGAATAAAAAAAATCCGAATGGTTCCAAACCAGTAACGGAAGACGAAAAGAATAAAAAAAATCCGAATGGTTCTAAACCAGTAACGGAAGACGAAAAGAATAAAAAAAATCCGAATGGTTCCAAACCAGTAACGGAAGATGAAAAGAACAAAAAAAATCCGAACGGTTCTAAACCAACAAATGGGGAACAAGAAAATAATGCGCAAGCAAATGGTACGGACTCAAATAATACCCGTGCCGTATTAGTTTCATCGAGAGGCAACGAGTTATCGTATGTGCATACCAATAAGGAAATCGGTATGAGTATTTTTACCTACCACCTTATCGAAGCCTTAAATGGACATGGTAAATCTAAAAATGAAGATACAACGGTCAATGTATTGGATGTAATGAGCCATGTTTTAGATAGTGTGCCAGGCACGACCCTACTACAATATGGGCAAAGTCAGACACCTAATGCCCGATATTATGGAGAAAATTTCCCAATTGCTTTATTGATGGGTGGCGAAGGTTTGCCAACAGGGCAACAACTTCCAACTGGCACTCAAATTATTAATAACATCAAACATATAGCAGGAGATAATTTTGAGGAAGTAAATATCACAGGAGATTTTGTGCAAGGCAATAAAATTACCGTAGAAGGTAATGATAGAAACCCATTTAAGGATGAGTTTTTTAATCAATAATGTAGGTTTATGTAGGCATCCCAAATTGTCGTTTTAATAGGGGAGAGGTTTACTAAATCTTGGAGATTTAGCAAAGCAGTAGCCTTGTTTTTATTGATTTGCAAATTTTTAGAATTTTTGATTAGACTTGTTACCCTTTGAGAAGTGCTACAGTAAAATTCGTATTTTTTCGATAGTTTGGCTTAAAAAATTAGTGCATAGCCCAGTTACGGACTCATTTTTTAGGTTAAAATAGCGGAAAAAGACGTTTTTAATGGAGTATTTATTAAAGGGTAACAAGTCTATTATAATAGACTTTATTCCAAAGAGCTTAGTGCTTCCAGAACTTAGAGTTCTGGAAGCACTTCTCATACGGTTTATTTTAGAATAAACACTAATGGATTGCGGTGATTCCAAATGTTAACCCCTTTAGGGTTTTTATGTTGGTAGAAAATGGAGATTCACCCAGATTTTACCGTGCCTTTAGATACGGAATGTGATACTTAATGCACCTAAAGGCACATCTTTGATTCGGAAATACATCATTTTCTACCGACATTTTGTCCCGCTGGGACAGCTTCACCGTACCGAAAGCTTTCGGTATTACAAGCAGTAGAATTTAGTAAATCTCAACTGCGATAATTTGAGATGCACCCAGATTTATTTAGTGACTTCCTTATTTTTCGGAAGTCACTAGATAATAAAAGGCTACGGTCGCTCCACACCGCCCATTAAAAATTTCACCCCTTTTGCCTGCATCATTTCATTTAGTTTCGGAATCTGCGTCTCCATCACTGTTTTCAAATCTGTCAATTCTTTATCAATTTGCGCAGAAACTTCCTTCTTAAATGCGATGCCTTGATCGGTTGGTCTAAAATCGCCCCCTGCTGCATGTGTTCCCAAATAAGCCAAGTGATTATTGAGTTTGATACCAAAATTAAGCGGATCTTGGCGAGCTTCATTTCTCGTTTCGTGGATGTTATTTTCGATAACAGTCATTTCAGCATCAAAAGCTTTAATAGCAGTTCGGATATCTGCGTAGTATTCTTTGTCGCCCAATTTTTCTTTTAGATAATTGAGGTCTTTTTTTAGACTGCGAATATCAATCACCGCTTGATTCGCCTCAGATAATTTATTGCGAATATCAATCAAGAAATCAAACTGGGCTTGCAAATCTTCGACGGTACTCTCTATTCTTGGATCAATATTAATTTTAAAATCTTGTTCTACCGCTTGATCATCTACCGTCAAGCGTACTTTATAATTACCAGGCACCGCTACTGGCCCTTTAGTACCCGCAGAATATAAAACTAAACCTTCAAAAGAAACCGCATCAGGATAACGCATATCCCAAATAAAGCGATTCATCCCTTTTTTCGGGGAGAATTTGTGTTTCTTCTCTTTGGCGTCAGAAGCATAAGTTTTGATTAATTTGCCACTTGCTTCTAATATCTCTAGCTTTATTTTACTTTCTTTCGCTGGTTTCTCTTTGAAATAATAATGGATAATCGCACCATTTGGTCGGTTTTCGCCCTCTAATAATTTATTAGAATTCCCCCATCCAGATTGACGCATACGGTAACTTGGCATCGGCTGGAAAACGTGATGCGCCTTTTTTGCAATTGTTTCATCCAATTGATGTAATGGGGTAACATCATCAATTATCCAAAAACTTCTCCCTTTGGTCGCTACGATTAAATTATCATTTTTTAGTTTTAAATCGGTTATCGAAACTAATGGTAAATTCAACTGAAAAGGTTTCCAGCTAGCACCATCATCAAAAGAAATATACATTCCAAATTCTGTACCTGCGTATAATAAGCCTTCCTTATTTGGATCCGCTCGAACCACTCTGGTAAAATGTAAGTCGTCAATGCCATTGGTAATTTTTTGCCAAGTTTTACCATAATCAATAGTCTTGTATAAATAGGGGCGATAATCGCCAGATTTATAGCTTGTGCCTGCTAGATAAGCGCCACCTTTGATACTTGGATGTGGGTCAATCGAATTCCACATAATCCATTTTGGCGCATTTGGTGGCGTTACATTTTTCCAGTTGCCACAATTATCAGTCGTCAAATGAATTAAACCATCATCTGAACCTGTCCACATTACGCCTTTTTCGTGTGGGCTTTCCATGACGGCAAAAATATTCGCATAAAATTCTACGCCTGTATTATCTTGGGTAATTGGTCCACCAGAAGATTTTAAAGTAGCGGGGTCGTTTCGAGTTAAATCAGGGCTGACCAATTCATAAGATTGTCCTTCATTGGTCGTCAAATGGACGTGATTAGAAAAAATATATAACTTCTCAGGTTCATGCTTGGAAAACATGACGGGCGTATTCCAATTAAAGCGATACTTCATCACTTCTACCCCAGAACCAGCAGGGTTTAACGGCCAGACATTAATGGATCGTCGTTGTTTATTTTTATGGTTATAGCGATACATATAGCCTTTATAAGTTCCGCCATAAACAATATCATTATCGCTGGCATCAATGGCATGAGATGCACTTTCTCCACCGCCTGTTACTTCCCAATCATTTTCCGTAATGCCACGACCATCCGACCGGTGCGAAATTCTAACAGAAGTATTGTCTTGTTGTGCGCCATAAATCCGATAAGGGAAATGGTCATCTGTGGCAATTCGATAAAATTGTGCGGTGGGTTGATTATAATAAGTCGTCCAATTGTTCCCTGCATCATTGGAGATTTGCGCGCCACCATCATCCGCAATTATCATGCGTTGGTTATTATTTGGGTCTATCCAAAGGTCGTGGTGGTCACCATGAGGGGCATTTTTTAACGCCCAAGTTTTACCGCCATCTTTAGAAACACCATAAGACACATTCATCACCCAAACCTTGTCCTCATTCTGCGAATCAGCATAAATTCTAGTATAATACCAAGCACGAGAACGCAAGGCTCGATTCCGACTTACTTTTGTCCAAGTTTTGCCCGCATCATCTGAGCGAAAAACACCGCCTTCTTTTGCTTCTATTAAAGCATATACCCGATTAGGATTTACGGGCGAAACCGTTACGCCAATAATGCCCAAAGTCTCCTGAGGTAAACCCGTATTGCCAGATAATTTTGTCCAATTCTCTCCTGAATCGGTACTTTTCCAAAGGTCAGACCCTTCTCCGCCACTTGAAAAACTATAAGGCGTTCGACGTACATTCCAAGTACTGGCATAAATGACTCTAGGATTACCTGGTTCTAAAATTAAGTCTACAGCCCCTGCATCTTTATTGGCAAATAAAACCTTTTTCCAAGTTTTACCCCCATCAACTGTTTTATAAACACCTCTATCATTGGAGCTTTTCCATAAATCGCCCATAGCACCAACATATACTGTATTCGGGTCCGTTGGATGAATTCTAATTCGACCAATATGTCGCGTATTTTTTAAACCAATAAAAGTCCAAGTTTTACCTGCATCCACGGATTTCCAAACCCCAAAACCAGAGGTTACATTTCCCCTAACGGTTTTTTCGCCTTGTCCGACATAAATTACATTTGGGTCAGATTCCGATACGGCTACCGAACCGATTGAGCCACCAAAATAACCATCGCTAATATTTTTCCAAGTTGCGCCTGCATCCGTTGTTTTCCAAACACCGCCGCCGACCGAACCGAAATAGTATAAATTTGGTTTGCCAGGAACGCCTGTAGCTGTACAAGATCGACCACCTCGGAATGGGCCGACTAGTCGATATTTTAGACCGCTATATAAGCTTTCGTCAAAGGATTGAGTAGCTACTGTTTTACCCTTATTTTTTTGGGCATTCAGACTGGCACAGCCTGTAAAAAGCAATAAGCTGAATAAAAGAAGGAAAGTTGTGTTTGTTATTTTTTTCATACTGCGCTAATGATTTGATTAGGAAAGCAGTAAATGTAGGAAAAAAAGAGGATATTTTAATCTCAAAAGAGGGCATTCCTAAGAATTGCCCTCTTTTAAGATGCTCAACTTCAACTTCAATATCCTCTCCAAAGAAGGTTGAAAATTGAAAATTACACACCTAGTTCATCACCACAATCTTCTCTATCAACACTTCGCCATCAATTCTAAGCGCCACATAATACATTCCAGAAAAAAGATTATTCCCTTGAAAGTCAACGGTATACAAGCCCTGTGTTTGTTCTTGCGCTCTAATAGGATTTTGAATTATCTGACCTGCCATATCATAGACATACATACTAACCTGCTGGGTTTTATGTGGCAAATTATATTGTATTCGAGTATTGTTTTTAAAAGGATTGGGTGCAATTTTTAAGAATTTATCGGGAAGGAAAGTATTTGTTTTTGTTCTGCTATTGGCAACAGATTCAGGCTCAATAATCGTATTTGAACTACAACTCTTTATCATTGCCTTGAACGAACTTCCTGTAGTAGCATGAAAACCGCTACCCAAAGTTATGGATTTGTCAGCAGTAAAAGTGACGACCGAGTCTTGTTCCACTTGACCGTTTGACAAGATAGCATTTTCAGCTTGATACATGCCTGTTGATAAGGTGCCAAAAAAGTGTGTTGTTTCATCAGCGAAACAGGCATTCTTTTTACCTACGATCACCGTCTGCAAGAAATTGCATACTTCTTCACCAAAATTATTGGTATAAGATTGAACCTTTACGACATACGCCCCTTTTTTTAGGCCTGCTATCGTTTTAGTAGTTGGACAATCGCCATAATCACAACGAAAGATGGTATTGCGATAATTTCCTGTAAAGATAAACATACTCACCAGCGGTTCATCTAAGTTATTGACGGTAAGAAAACCATTGCCTCCAATAATTTCCACATCACAAGTAGCAGCTGGCGTCATGCCAATTTCCACATCTATTATGGTATCACAAACCCTTTCTGCCCAACCAGCAGTGTAGGATTGTATTTTTATATGATAAATACCATCCGCTAAACCAGTAATTATCTCATTAGCATCACAATCATCATGTCCACAGTGATAAACTACTTGTGACCAACTTTCATTATAAATATCCAATATGGTAATGGGTTGATTTAAATTGTTGACCGCTATCGTATTTCCATTGACTTCCACATTTACTTCACAAACATCAGAATTAGGGACTTCTTCATCTATTATTTCAACATCCACAATTAAATTACAAACCATTTGTGACCACCCAGCAGTCCATGCTTGTACTTTTACATGATAAACGCCAACTGGCAAACCAGCAATATCTTCATCAATATTACAATTGTAATGTCCACAGGTATAAACTATTTGTGACCAATTTTCATTATAAATATCTACCTTAGTAATGGGTTGAATCATGTTTTCTATTTTGATCGTATCTCCACTTAAAGTAACCGTCACATTACAACTATTAGGGTCAAGTCCTTCTCCTATACAGGTGCAGTTTTCGTCCAATGTATCATTACTAGTATTTGGATTACCATCATCACAGGAGTCTCCTTCTTGTAAAACCTCAAGGGTAAATACAATGAAACTATCACAAGCATTACTAGTCGCTAAAGTATCTAAATACACCCCTGCGGTGGTTAGATTTTGACCATTAAAATAATAACTATCACCTTGACAAATAGTATGGGATATTGCGGTATTTGCAGTATTAAACAGACTTAGAGTAAGTGTTATAAAGCTATCGCAAGCATTACTAGTCGCTAAAGTGTCTAAATATACCCCTGCGGTGGTTAGATTTTGTTCATTAAAATAATAACTACCGCCTGGACAAATAGTATGAGATATTGCGGTATTTGCAGTATTAAACAGACTTAGAGTAAGTGTTATAAAGCTAT